>PUPG01000144.1 GCA_003553005.1 Bacteroidales bacterium | reverse complement strand
CTGGCAGCCTGGCCACCATAGATCCGCTGTGGCTGGAGCGATATCCTCCAAATGTCGTGTTTCACCTGGCCCGGCCCGCGGGCAGCCGTCGCATCACGAGGGCGTGGGCATCCTATCGGGGAGAACAGGCAAACCGTCGTTTGGTTGGGTTACTCGAGCGAATGGAAAATCCTCCAGTGGTTGTTTATGTTTCAGGATCGCTCCTGTATGGACCGCGTGCAGCGGATGATCCGGCTTTTGAAGACAGTCCGCTTGCACCTGCGGCCTTTGCCGGATATTATCATCGCAACGAAAAACCCTGGCTCGAAGCGCAGGATAAAGGTGTGCTGGATGTCCGTTTTGCTCGTCCAGCGTGGATTGTGGGATCTGCATCGTGGTTCAGGAAGTTTTTTCACGAGCCCATGATGCGCAGCGGGAAAGTGCCATACTATGGCGACGGCCAGCAGCTTATGTCCTTGATCCACCTGGGCGATTGTGCCAGGATGATTGATGCCCTTGCCCGTTACGGGCATCCGGGCAGGAATCTGAATGTGTTCGCTCAGGAACCGCTTACGCAAAGTCATTTTGCAGATATTCTGGCGAAGCTATCCGGACTGGAAAAAGAACAAGTGACGTATGCCGAAACCATCAGGCGATATGGCCAAACGGCCGCCCGGGCCCTGACCACCTCCATTCCACTGGCTACCCATTATCCTGAAGTCGCTCAAAAAGCAGGTATCGAGCTTATGGGGCATGATCAGATCATTTCAGCAGCAGCCAACTACCAGCCTTTACCACGAAATTAACATCCATTCACATCAACGTTTTTGTGTGGAGCGTGCATCAGGCTTCTCAAAGACGAACAGCGTATACTCCCCCCAGGACCAGAGGAAGGTCTTATTCAGCATCTGGTCGGTTTTCCAGAGATAAGGACTGGCCTTGCTGACCAGCCTGTTCAGTCCGTGATAATACCACGCCGGATGGACGATGCTGTATCCCTTTTGCCTGACCAGGGAAAACCGGGAGAAGGCCTTGCGGATGGTCCTCGGCGTGTAACATCTGGAGGGAAGGTATTGGGTAGGCGAATACCCGCCCCATTCCTTTTTGTGGCGTGCAAAAGCTGCCCGGAAGCGCAGTTTCAGCATCTCAATTACTGTCCCGGCAGCATAATTGCGGTTGACAAATGAAAGCACCAATCTGCCGCCCGGTGCGGTGACCTCATGCAGGTATTCAGCGGCTTTGTCCAGGTCTTCCACTGTGTTGAGCGCCCCAAAAAAAACATAGATCATATCGAATTGTTGCCTGGGGTATATTTCCTGAAGATCTTCCACCGAGCCTTTTTCTGCTGTCACGTTATTCAGCGCATGCCTGGCGATCTTTTGCCGGGCGAGGTCTTGCATCGCAGCCGATATGTCGATGCCCGTGACCCTGCTATCCGGGTGGGTCATGCCAAAATGCACCATATCCAGACCGCTGCCGTAGCCAATTTCCAGCATGCTTTGGAAGGGATGGCGCTTGACTTCTTCCCGGAAATCCTGCCGGATGCGCTGCAAAACCCGGTTTTTCCAGTACCGGGCGTCAAAGTCTTCGGCATCGCCGTCGTAGTAGGTCTCTACTTGTTCATAGAATTCGGACATGGGAGCGTTGGGGTTTGAGGTTAATCGGTTGCGATGTATTTTCGGTTGGTGTGGTTTCCGGGTTTTGTGATGTGTTACTGAGTTAATGAGTTTTAGGGTTAATGGGTTATGGAGTCATGGGGTTAAGCAGGTTTACGGTTTGATGTTTGATGCTGCCGGGGTAGGATCTGGCTTATTGGATGTTTGGCGATGCTGAATGTTTTGGCCATTTATGGTTTCGTATTTGCCGGTGCCGTTGATGAGTTCGAGTCCGCTTTGCAATTCGAAACGGGCAAGATTCCGGTAATAGGCTTTCATGATGCGGTACTGCTGCCTGTTGGGCAGGTATTTGATCTCGTGGGGTTCGATGCTGAAGCAGCTGGCAAATTGTGCGTCATTGAGGTGCCGGTATTTTTTCCGGATGATGCGCCGGGACAAGCGGAAAAGTTTCAACTCCAGTGCATCACCAAGGCCGTTGTTCAACAGGCGTTCTGCCCATTTTTTGATTATCGGGACCTTGTTGGTCACATGCGCACCATTTTGACTAAAAACCGGGTAGTATTTCCGGATCCATCCGTTCTTGTGCAGTATGTTTTGATGCACCTGGCTGTTGTAAGTTGGCAGCAAAAAGGCAAGTTCGGTGGCCGTAAACCTGTTTTGCTGCCGGATGGCCAGGTGGTTTGTATCTACAAAATAGTTGATGCAAAAATTGCGGTGTGAGTTAATGAGAAATATTTTTTTGAAGAGGGTCAGCAGGCTTCTGGTCAGCCAGAGCCGGCGTGGGTTGGTCACGATGAAATAATCGATGTCGTCATCCGGGGCCGCGAATCCCTTGGAGAGTGAACCTGAGATAAATACGCCCTGGACAAAAGGAAAGGCGGCCATGATCTTTGTATACCGGCGAGCGGTTTTTAAACGTGCTGATGCCCGGAGGTTACCGTCAATTCGGCGCCGGACAGTTTCCTTATCCTCACCGACAAAAAAATATCCTGCATGTTCCCGGATCAGCCCCTTATGCACGAGCACCTGCAGTTTTTCTTCCATGTCCTGCCGCTGGTCATCGGGAATGCCGGCAAATTCGATGAGTTCTTCCGCCGTAAGCGGATAAGAAAACACATCAAAATACAATAAAGTCCGTATAACTTCTTGCATGACTCCTTTCGTTTAACTGGCAGCAAGGCAGTCAGCCAAATAAACGGCTGTTTATGAAGTCAAACAAACAAATGGATAAAGAGTTCGAAACTACAACGGCAGGTTCCCGTGTTTTTTGGGAGGCAGGTTTTCGCGTTTGTTTACGGTCATTTCCAGTGCCTGGATTAGCTTTAACCGGGTATCGCGCGGGTAGATGATCTCATCAAGGTAACCCAGGCCAGCCGCCTTGTATGGGGTGCAGAACTTTTCCCTGTAGTCACTTACGGCTTCGGCTTTTTGCTCGTCGGTCAATTTGTTGCGGTAAAGGATGCTCACGGCACCATCGGGGCCCATCACGGCAATTTCTGCACCGGGGTAGGCGTAGTTCACATCACCGCCAAGCTGTTTGCTGGACATGACGCAATAGGCGCCTCCATAGGCTTTGCGCGTGATCACATTGATTTTGGGAACGGTGGCTTCCGCATAGGCGTAGATGAGCTTGGCTCCGTGCTTGATGATGCCGCCATGCTCCTGGTCCACACCGGGCAGAAAACCGGGCACGTCGGTAAAAGTCACCAGGGGAATATTAAAAGCATCGCAGAAGCGCACAAAACGGGCTGCCTTGTTGGATGCATCGATGTCGAGTACCCCGGCCAGTGCCGCGGGCTGGTTGGCTACGAAGCCCACCGGCTTCCCGTTGAGGCGGCCAAAGCCTATGGCCACGTTGCGCGCGTAGTCGGGCTGGACTTCAAAAAAATGATGGTCGTCCACCACGCTGAAAATGATGT
>PUPG01000031.1 GCA_003553005.1 Bacteroidales bacterium | reverse complement strand
TCAAATCCAAGTTCAAGGACAAGCCCAAGGTGGTGCAATCGAACCAACACGCCCTGAAGGCCGGGTACGAATATGCCCGGACCGCCGAGGACGTCAAGGTGCGTTACCGGGTGCCTGCCGCCCCACTGGAAAAAGGCACGTACCGGAATATCACCGGCAACATTGCCACCGCCTGGGGACTGCTCGCTGCCGCTGAACGCAGCGGAAGGCCGTTTTTCCTGGGTTCATACCCGATTACCCCGGCCACGGAGATCCTGATGGAGCTATCGGCGCAGAAATCGCTTGGCGCCAAGGTTTTTCAGGCTGAAGATGAGATCGCCGGGATCTGCTCTGCCATCGGGGCCAGCTTTGCCGGCTCGATGGGCGTAACGACAACCTCCGGTCCCGGACTGTCGCTGAAGAGCGAAGCCCTCGGACTGGCCGTGATTACCGAGTTGCCACTCGTAATAGTAAACGTGCAGCGTGCAGGCCCTTCGACAGGAATGCCCACAAAGAGTGAGCAATCGGATCTGATGCAGACACTCTTCGGACGCAATGGCGAAAGTCCGCTGATGGTGATGGCCGCATCCAGTCCGGCCAACTGCTTCTACTATGCCTATATGGCCAGCAAGTATGCCATGGAACATATGACACCGGTGATCCTGCTTACGGATGGCTACCTGGGATTTGGCTCAGAACTGTTCAGGGTGCCTGATGTAAACGACCTCCCGGTGATCAAGCCACCCATGGCCGATCCAAACGACCCGAAATTCAAGCCCTATCGCCGCGATGAAAAGACACTGGTCCGCGACTGGGCAGCTCCCGGCGTGGAAGGTCTCAGACACCGCATCGGCGGACTGGAAAAAACAAACATCGATGGCAACGTGTCGACCGACCCGCTCAACCACCAGCTGATGGTCAACATCAGGGAGGAAAAGATCAACAGGATTGCGGATTACCTGCCCTTGCTGGAAGTGAATGGCAAGAAGGAAGGCGACCTGCTTGTGGTCGGATGGGGTGGCACCGAAGGTGCACTCGCGTCTACCGTTGCCAGGATGCAGGACGCCGGACAAAACATCAGCCACGCACACTTCAACTACATCAAGCCGCTTCCCAAAAACACCAGGGAGGTACTTTCCAGCTACAAGAAGGTGATTGTATGCGAGCTCAACGGCGGCCAGTTTGTCAACTACCTCAGGATGACCTACCCGGACATCCCCTTCCACCAGTACAATAAGGTGCAGGGGCTGCCCTTCCATATCCAGGAGCTTACCGAAACGTTTACCAAATTATTGGAGGAATAAACCATGATTACATACAATAAAGTCGAAAAGTCCCCGGTAGAATTAACGAAAAAAGATTTTGTCAGCGACCAGATGGTGAAATGGTGTCCCGGATGCGGGGCCCACGCCATCCTGGCAGCCGTTGGCAACGTGTTCCCCAAAATAGGATACCGCAAGGAGAATTTTGCCATGGTGTCCGGCATTGGGTGCTCCTCACGTTTCCCATACTATGTGGATACCTTTGGGTTTCACGGGATCCACGGCAGGGCTGCGGCCATTGCGAGCGGACTGAAGATTGCCAATCCAGGACTCAGCGTGTGGGTAGCCACCGGCGACGGTGACTCCATGGCCATCGGTGGTAACCACTTCATCCATGTGCTTCGCAGGAACATCGACATCAACATCCTGCTCTTCAATAACCGGATCTATGGCCTGACCAAAGGACAGTTTTCGCCAACGACCCCACTGGGCGCAAAAACAAAAACTTCGCCTTATGGTACCATAGAGCATCCCTTTACTGTGTCGGGCCTGGTGATGGGCGCCCAGGGCACCTTCTTTGCCAGGGTGCCGGACAACAACATCAAGGTGATGACCGAAGTGTTCTATGAGGCGGCCAAACACAATGGCACCGCAGTGGTGGAGATCCTGCAAAACTGCATCATCTATGCGGATAAGATCCACGACATGGTGACCAACCGCGATACCCGCGATGACCGCCAGCTGTTCCTGCAACACGGTGAGCCCATGATCTTTGGGAAAAACCGCGACAAGGGCATCATCCTGAACGGCACCCAATTGGAAGTGGTGGAGATCGGCAAAAACGGCATCACGGAAGACGACATCCTCGTGCACGACATGTATGCGAGGAACCCGAGCATCCACCGTATGGTAGGATGGATGAAGGCCCCCGATTTCCCGGTGGCCGTGGGTGTCATCAGGGCCGCTCCGGCGGAAAGCTTTGATGAGCTGTCGGAAAAACAAATTGACGAGGCAAAGAAATATTCCAAGGTGCATACGGTCAATGATCTGCTGAGAAGCGGAAACACCTGGGAAATTTAGTGTTGACATGACGCTATTGTCGTCCCGGCGATTTAACCGGCACAGTAGCATAAATACGGCACTAGCCTGCTTTTGTATCCACAATACAGGCCAATCATTGCCTGTAAAACGCTATGCAAAAAATCGATGCGCATTTGCATGTCGACCTGCAAGGGCTCGATACCGACCGGCTGATCGAATACATGAATGCGCATGACATCGAAAAATGCTGGTTGCTGACCTGGGAGGAAAAAGATCCTCCCATCAGCAACCTGTACCAAAACCTGCCCCCCGAAGAGGTATTTGAAGCCCACGACAAGCACCCGGACAGGATCGTGCCCTTTTATGCACCGGATCCCAAGACGCGTGACCTGGAAAAGACCATACAAAAGCAAGTGAATCGAGGCCTCCAGGGCTGCGGCGAACTGAAGGTGACCCACAAATGGGAAGATCAGGTCATCGGGCAATACCTCCGCGTGATCGACAAATACAAGCTGCCCCTGCTTTTTCATATGGAAGAACCCCGGATGCACTATGTGCCCCAAAAGGCCTCTGCCCTGGAAAAGCTTTTGGATATCCTGATGAATGGGGCATTGAATGGCATCACCAAATATTACCTGTCTCTTTTCTCCAGGAAAACGAGGCTGCTAAAAGACCACCTGGCAAGCCACATGCATCCCTTCCCGGGTTACCTGTACGACTTTGCCAACCTGGAAGCGCGCCTCCGGCAATTCCCCGGCCTGACCTTCATCGGCCACGGACCGCACTTCTGGAATAACATATCAGACAAACCGCCGGAAGTCCTTTTTCACGACAAAGGGCCCATTGAACAGTTTGGCGTGATCGACCGCCTGCTCGAAAACTATCCCAATTTTTACTGCGACATTTCCGGGAAAAGTGGGTTTAACGCCCTGAGTCGCGATCACGACAAGGCAAAACGCTTCCTCGAAAAACACCACGCCAAGATCCTTTTTGGAACAGACAATACGGGCTTGCACTTCGAAGAACTGATCCGGTCCTTTAAACTGCCCCGGGATCAAATGAAAAAGATATTTTTTGAGAATGCAGACAAGCTGACGGATGCCTGATGTGGTGGGTGCATCCCTTTTGCGGCGGATTTTATCCTATCTTTGCATATTAAACCCTCGCTATGGGCATCATTCAGCGCGACAGCTTCCGGGTGAGTGTGATCTCCTATGCCGGTGCCATCCTGGGATACCTGAACAAGAT
>PUPG01000037.1 GCA_003553005.1 Bacteroidales bacterium | reverse complement strand
GGTCATACTCCCAGGGCAGGTCGATGTCACACAGCAAATAGAGCGCGTAGCGGTTTTCCCTGATGTGCTTTTCCAGCCACGGGTGACAGGTATTGTATTTATACACCTCCCAGATCTTGGATACAATCAGCTCCGTATCGCAGAACAGATATTTACCGGCCTTTTCAGCAGCTTCGTCCTCGCGGGCCAGTTGCTCTTTGGATATCGTTAGGATGTCCGCTTTCTGATACGGACGATCGAGGTTTTCCACATACTCCCTGGCATATTCCGGCACCCAAAGGGTTTGGTAATGGGCTGCCAGATGCTTGCTAAGCCAGCTTTTCCCGGTGGATTCCGGTCCGGTAACGGCAATTTTCAATGGTTTCGACACGTGTTTAACAATTATGGGTGGCTCCTGGTCCCTGCACAGACCGTTGCCCCCTTGGTAACCAACTAAATAAGAAGCTGCGCAATCCAAGGAATACATCCTTCATTGGATTGCACAGCGTTCCGGTGCATTTACCGGATCAAAGTCCTGGCAGTCCTAACGATTCCAGTCACATTCTGAACCCTGCCAGACCGGCAGAAGTTTCGATTCAGGTTAAAATCGCACCAGTGTGGTTCTTTTTTCGGGAATGGTCGTCTGTATAAAGGCGACATCTTCCATTTCGTGACAGGTATTGCAGCTGGCGGCATAGCGGTCAAAGCTTTCCACGAAGGCTTCCTTGTCTCCGGCTTCAATGGTTTCCATCAAGCGGGGTGTGGAGGTGTTGACAAACTGTGCCGCGGAAGCTTCACGATCTGGGCGACGCACAAAGCCTTTAAGGGTGGCGTCCAGCAATTTATCCAGCTGATACTCCGCGTAGCCCCAGTTTTCGTCCATCCCGGCCCAATAGAGTTCATTGTAGCGATAATTGACCTCTTTCATGGCCTGGGAGAAGCCGCCAAACTGATCTTCGATGTTGTCGAGGATCTCTTCCATGGTTTCTCCTGCCCAGCGGGTTTCGTAGGTCTGCTCTGTTTCTGTCTGGCAGGCGGAAATGACCACTGCAGCCATTGCCGCGGCAAACAGGATTGATGCAATTTTCTTCATAATTGGTGTGTTTGGTTTGTGAATACAGGTTAATCAAGCGGGTGTTATTTCCTTTCAGCTTTATCAGTGAGGTGCAGTTGCTTTCTGCTGTATTGTGCGGGTGTTATTGGCTTTCTGCAAGATCGATCAGGAAGGCGTATTGCCTGGCCTGTTCCCTGAGCCGTTGAAAACGTCCGGATGCACCGCCATGCCCGGCCTCCATATTGGTATACAGCAGTATTTGCTGATCCCCGGTGTGATAATCACGCAGCTTGGCCACCCATTTGGTAGGCTCCCAGTATTGCACTTGCGAATCGTGCAGTCCTGAGGTTACCAGCAAATTCGGGTAGGCTTGCTCGCTCACATTATCATATGGAGAATAGGATAGCATGTAATGATAATATTCCGGATCGTTGGGGTTGCCCCATTCGTCGTACTCAGCCGTGGTAAGTGGGATGCTTTCATCCAGCATCGTGGTAACCACATCTACAAAGGGCACACCGGCAATCACACCCTGAAAAAGCCCAGGCCTGTCGTTGATCACGACACCCATAAGCAGTCCGCCGGCACTGCCACCGGAGGCAAAAAGGCGTTCAGGAGCCGTGTACCCCTCATCAATGAGGAATTCTGCGCAATCGATAAAATCGTTAAACGTGTTTTTCTTGTTCAGGAGTTTGCCATCTTCATACCAGTGGCGCCCCATTTCCTGTCCACCGCGCACGTGGGCGATGGCATAGACAAAGCCCCTGTCGAGCAGGCTGATCGCATTCCGGTTGAACCGCGGATCCGCACTGGAGCCATATGACCCATAGGCATACAACAGCAGCGGGTTGCTCCCATCGCGGGGGATGCCTTTGCGGTAGACCAGCGTTACCGGCACCTCTGCCCCATCCCGGGCTTTTGCATAATAGCGGCGGGTCTCATAGTCGTCGGGATCGAAGCGGCCAAGGACTTCCTGCTGTTTGACCAGGGTTTGCTCACGGGTCTCCATGTGGTAGTCATAGCTGGTCATTGGCGTGGTGAGTGACGTGTAGTTGAATCGCAGTACCGGGGTGGACATCTCCCTGTTTACGCCGATATTGGCTGTATAGGCCTCTTCCTCAAAATCCACATAGTGGCTGTCCTGTGTCACTTTGTTGATCACCTGGATCTGTCGCAGTCCGCGCTCCCTTTCCTGCACCACGAGGTAATCATCGAACACGTCAATGTTTTCAAGCAAGACATCCGGCCGGTGGGCGATGATCTCGCGCCAGTTTTGTTTGCCGGTAGCACCCTCTGAGGTTTCCATCAAACGCCAGTTCTCAGCCTGGTCGTTGGTCAGGACATAAAATTTGCCGTTATAGGACCACACCCGGTAACGCAGTTCGCGTTCGCGTGGCTGAAAAACACGAAAGTCATCCCCTGGCCGGTCAGCCTCCAGTATCCAGATCTCATTGCTGAGCGTAGCGTTTGCCGTGATGGTCATGTAGCGATCATCCTTTGAGCGGGAAACACCGATGTAATAATACGTGTCATCCTCCTCTTCGTACACCAGTTCGGGCGCTGCATCGTTGGCGATGTTGTACCGGTAAATCCGGTAGTAGCGCAGGGTTTCCGGCTCTATGGCCGTGTAAAAGAAGGTCTTATTGTCAGCCGCCCAGCTCACATCGCCTCCCGCCTCGCTGATGCCGGTTTCCCGGATGTCGCCCGTGGCAAGGTCCTTGACCAGGATGGTGTACTGACGCCGGCCTACCGTATCGGCGGAAAAGGCCATCCATCGGTTATCCAGGCTGATGTCATAACTGCCGACGCGGTAATAGGGGTGGTCCTCAGCCAGCTCGTTTACGTCCAGCATGACTTCCTCTTCGGCATCCAGGCTGCCCTGTTTGCGGCAATATATCGGATACTCCTGCCCTTCTTCGTAGCGGGTATAATAATAATAACCATTGTCGTAAAAGGGGGCTGATTGGTCATCCTGTGGGATGCGCGCCTTCATTTCTTCGAAAAGCCTTTCCTGTAACGCTTCGGTATGGGCCATGGCCTCATCCAGGTAGGCATTTTCAGCGTGGAGGTATTCAATGACCTCGGGATCATCCCGGTGGCGCATCCAATAGTAGTTATCGATGCGCGTATCACCGTGCATCACAAGTTCTTCGGGCCTCTTTTCTGCGATTGGGGGTTCAGGGCCGTTTGTCTCGCGGACCGGGCCACAAGACGCCATCATGGCAATGACAAGCATGTATGTCAGATTTCGGTTCATGGGTTAAAAATTTGTCAAAAAGTCAAGAGGTCGAAAAGTCAAAACGTCCGGGGACTGCTACCGGCTGTGGCCGGTTCCCGTGTAAAAGCTCTAACATAAGCATCAAAGCACTTTAACTGGGCGGCCTCCTGGCTTTGAGCATCCATGCAGCTAAAATACAAAAAACATGTTTTAATGTGTGTATATTTTTTCAACTGTTTGTTGTTGAGATGTTTATGTTCCTGACAAAAGTTTAAGGGTTGTG
>PUPG01000063.1 GCA_003553005.1 Bacteroidales bacterium | reverse complement strand
GTGGTGCCGCCCACGATCAACCATTTTACCGATGACCCGGAAATTGACAATAAACTGGACTTTACCTTCCATAAGGCAAGGGAAAGGAAGGTGAACGTAGCCTTGTCAAATACCTTTGGATTTGGCGGGCACAATGCTTGTGTGGCTTTTAAGAAGTTTGTACAATAGATCAATCAACTTGGGATTGCTATCATTTTTTGGATCAAAGCGCAAGGCTCCGGATCAAGGATTGTCTGAGGCCATCAGAAACATTTTCGGCTATTCTCCCAAAAACGTATCCATCTACAAGCTTGCGTTCAAGCACAAATCGGCAGCCGTGACCATCAATAACGGCTTCCGGCATTGCAATGAGCGCCTGGAATACCTTGGGGATGCCGTACTGGGATCGGTGGTGGCTGATTTTCTTTTCAAAAAATTTCCCTTTAAGGACGAAGGTTTCCTTACGGAGATGCGATCACGGATTGTGAGCCGCAGCAACCTGAACATGCTGTCGCGCAAGATGGGCCTGGACCAGCTGGTGGAAGCCGGAAAGGACGGCAACAGCACGGGCTCCTCCATCATGGGGGATGCTTTCGAAGCGCTCATCGGTGCCATCTACCTGGACAAAGGATATGTCTTTACCAAAAACATCATTGTCCGGAAGATCATCCAGACCCACCTGGATGTTGATGCGCTGATGGCGCACGACATCAACTTCAAGAGCAAGATCATCGAATGGGCCCAAAAAGAGAAAAAGGCGGTGTCTTTTAACCTGGTGGGAGAAAGCGATAACAGGAAAAAAGGCAAGCTCTATACCATTGAGCTGGTGATTGATGCACAAGTGCTTGGACGGGCCCAGGACTTCTCCATCAAGAAAGCCGAACAGAGCGCCTCCCGCCAGGCCTGGGAGCGCATCAGCCAACTGGCGGAGAACGGTTGAATCCTGGGTCTCCAAGGCCTGTAGAGCAGCCTTTGCAACATCCTCCCATTATTTCCCATCCTGCTCTTGGAATCCTCTTTCCCTTCGCTTACTTTTGCAGATGAGGCTGCGGTTGTGTTTGGTGATGATCCACTGAACCTGCCGGCGCTCCCCCCGGTCAAAACGACAACGCCATGGCAAAAAAGCTGAAACTCGACATAGGATATACCCCGGAGTTCAGGCTTACCGGAATTTTTTCCACGCAGAAAAACTACCGGCTTTGCTGGCTGCTGAACCAGCATCTCAAAATGGACCTGCGGTGGCTGAAAGACTTTCCCTATCTGCCCCATAAGCAGGAAGAAGAAAGCCGCTTTCCCGTCTTTTATCACGAAGCCAAAAGGCTCAAAACCCGCTACCTCCTGCTGGCAAACAAAAGTCCCGGCGGCCTGCTGCTGCCTGACCCGAAAAATCTCGATTACCTGTTTCTTTCCTGGCACCCGGACATCGGGATCGACCTGCAAGGGCTCCTGGCCCGGATCCGGGTGGTTCCCGGGGTACAGGCTGCCTACCTGCTGGATGACCAACTCAACGCCCGCGCCAAAGAGGTGCTCTATGACTTTGAGTTGTTCCTTAGTGATGCACTTTAACCTGGATGGTTATCCGTGCATGTTTTTTTTCGGACAGATTTACTGGTATTTGTATTCCAGGCAAAAGCTCTGGAGTTGGATTACCTCTGTTTGAGGTTGAAGTTTGAGGCTGAGCGGTAGCAAAGTCACGAGCAGCAATTCCCGAGCGCGAAGCAATTCGGGAAGTGATTCGTGGTCTGATGTTGCCAGGGGCCAGCCAGCATTCCGTTGTACGCAGATCAAGGCAGGATCACCGGGAAGGTCTCGCGGCGATGACCGGTTTCCAATACCACGAACGCCACGCCGCTGGTAGAATGTATATTTCCCGGCAGGAGGTCGCTGAATGGGATGCGGTGGTCTCCCGCTTCCAGTGCATATCGTTTCGTGCCGGTCAGGGCCCGGCCATCGGGATGGAGGAGCTGCAGGGTGACTGCAGACGGCTCGGCCAGCCCAAAGTGAATGGTGGCATCTGCCGTAACGGGATTGGGTGCTACGTGCAGATGAACTGGCGTAGCTTGCAGTGCATCAGTATGGGTGGCGTCCTCGGTGAAGGTGGCGGTAATGGCCTTGTCGCCGTTCATCATAAGGGTTTCCGAGACCTGGTCACTCTCCAGGTCGCCGGACCACGCTTCGAACAGCCAATGTTCATCTGCAATCGCTTCGAGGGTGACCGTGGCGCCTGCGGCAATGTCCATCGGCTCCGAATAGCCCGCACCATCTACCTCCACACTGCCTTGCCCATCCGTATGGACGGTCAGTGAGACCATCTGCTGACCCTGGAATTCGTAGGCCCCCATGTCGATGCGGCCATTCTGCAGCCGGGGATCGCCGGCAAGGTCTGTCTCCGGAAGCACGCCATCAGGAAGGTCCGGGTTCCCGGCCATGATGGCGGGTGAACCTTCCTGAAGCTGATAGGGATGACCTCCTTCGCCCACGAAAAGCGGGTCTGCATCGAGACATTCGATCAGGTCGCCGTCAATGCCGGCACCGCCAATGTTTTCCTTCCCATGTTGCAAAATGGTGTATGAGAAAACGGGTTCGGAGGTGCTGTCCCAGACAAACACCTGCGAGCCATTTTCTTCTGTATCCCCCGTGTTGCCCCAGAAAATGGTGTTCTGGATGTCGGGGAAAGATTCATAATTGCAATATAAGCCACCACCCATCGAGGTATGGTTATGGACGATGGTGTTGTTGTACATCGGACCACTGAAGGTGAGCAAACAGATGCCCCCGCCAAAAAAGGTCGCTTCGTTATCCGCCACCAGGTTATTGTGCATGCCATAGTCCACGTTGGAGCGCATATAGCTGATCGCACCGCCAAGCATCGCGTAGTTGTTGGTGAAGATGTTTTTGTGGACGGCCACGTCGGCCGAATCAATGGCGAGGCCGCCGCCAACACCCGAAGCCCAGTTTCCTTCAAACAGACTGTGAATGATTTGCCCCCGGGAATGCTTGCCAAAGATTCCGCCACCAGCCCCGTGGAGATCTTCATCGGTGGGCGGGTGACCGGCCTTGTTGTGTAACACCCTGCAACGATAAAACACCGGATCGGCTTGCTGAAAATAGGCGCCGCCACCAAAGAGGTAGGCCTGGTTCATGAATAAGGTGGTCCGGTAAAACCCAAACTGGCCTTCGCCCTCAATGTAAAGTCCGCCACCATGCATCATGCCTTCACCGTGAATGGCCTTGGCGTATTCGATGTGCACGTGCTGGAAGTCGACAACGGGACCGGGGATCCCCTTGTCAGACTCTCCCAGGATGGTAATCCCCTTCCAGCCGCCATCCGGACTGTAAATATCGTGCAAGCCGGTGGTGTCGCTCACGCTGAAGACAATGGGCGATTCCATTGTCCCCACGGCGTCCAGCCCGTTGCCCTGCATGGTGAACCCATAATAGCCCTGGAACTCGACACGAACGCCTGCCATGATTTCCAGGGATTCACCCGGCGGCAGGTAAATGTCGCCGGTCACGAAAACCGTATCTGCGGCCCAGTAGCCCGACACGTCGCCTTC
>PUPG01000045.1 GCA_003553005.1 Bacteroidales bacterium | reverse complement strand
TTGGAGGCCCGGCTAATGGCAAAATAACGCTCAATAAAAATGTAAATGGCCACAATCGACAAGATGGCCAATGGGATCATGACGAAGCCCCCCTTGAGGGCCAGGTTCCAGAATGACAATGTCGGTTCTGCCAGCTCAGCTTCGGCATGTGCCAAAGTATCCGTCAGGGCCTCCCCGTTGCCCGTCTGAATGTTTAACAAAAAAGAAAGTAACATGGGCGGTTGATTTAGTAAGTTGTATTATAGTGTAATAACTAACTTGAAGTCCATTTATTTTGTACCATACAAAGATAATGAATATTTCATTGAGCACGCAGCCTTAAGGTGGCCGGGCCAAGGCAAGATTTTACCAGGCTTTGTGCAATTATCTTTTCGACGTTATGACATTTTTTGTATCTTTACGTCCCTTTTTTCAAAAATTAAAACGATTTGAGTATGAAAAAGATTCAAGTAGCAATTAACGGATTTGGCCGCATCGGCAGGTTAACCCTGAAAGCGGTCATGGAGCGGGAAAATGTAGAAGTCGTTGCTGTAAATGACTTGACTGACAGTGCCACGCTGGCACACCTTCTAAAATATGACTCTGTGCATGGTAAGTTTCCGGGCGAGGTGCTGGCTGACGGCAATGATCTGGTTGTAGATGGCAAGAAAATCAAGGTCTATGACGAGAAAGACCCCGCCAACCTTCCATGGAAAGATCTGAACATCGATGTGGTCGTGGAGGCCACCGGCGTTTTCCGTACCCGGGACACTGTAAGCAAGCACCTGCAAGCCGGTGCGCGCAAGGTGGTACTTTGCGTACCCTCAAAATCCCCGGACGATGTGGATGCCACGGTAGTGCTTGGTGTCAACGACCACGATCTGAAACCGGAGCATCAGATCTTCTCCAATGCCTCGTGTACCACAAACTGCCTGGCACCGGTTGCCAAGGTACTCAACGACACGTTTGGCATCAAGCAGGGCTTGATGAATACCATCCACTCCTATACCAACGACCAGATCATCCTGGATGCACCGCATAAAGACCTACGGCGTGCAAGAGCGGCAGCGATGTCGATCATCCCCACCACCACCGGTGCAGCGAAGGCTGTTGGACTGGTTATCCCTGAGCTCAAGGGTAAAATGGATGGTTTTGCCATGCGGGTGCCCACACCGGACGGATCCATTGTCGATCTCACTTGCGAACTCAACACTGATGTGAGCAAAGAGGACATCAACAAGGCGCTCAAACAGGCAGCTGAAGGCCCCATGAAGGGCATCCTGGAATTCTGCGATGAGCCCATCGTATCCGCTGACGTCATTGGAAACACGCATTCATCCGTGGTTGACTCATTGCTTACGCAGGTGATCAACAAACGCTTTGTCAAGGTGGTTTCCTGGTACGATAACGAATATGGCTATGCCAGCCGCGTGGCCGACATGATTGAAAAGGTTGCCTGAATTGGTAAGGGTTAACCCGGGTATTCTACCTGGAACGGGTCGGAGGTAAGTCATGAAGACGTGCTTCCGGCCTCTTTTTTTGCCCTGAAGCGTGCTTCAAACCGGCGGTAACTGCGATAGAATTTCTTTCGCTTCTCAGCATCAAACAACAAATTGAACTGCATGGGAAAAGACTTCCATCCGATATGCTTGTAGTCCACAATCACCGGCTTCCAATTGGTTTCTGAAAGCCGCTGCACGAAAATATTGGTGCCTACCTGGAAGGTATCAAAAAACCAGATCTGATGCTTATCCAGCAATCGAACGATCTCGTCAATCTGCTGCCAGAAACCCGCATTGGAAATTCTGCCGTAATCCCTGACCGGCCTGGAGTGCTGGCCATCATAATCCATGGGCCGGGCAGTCACCAGGCACTTTCGGGAGGCATCGACAATGGGATTAAAAAAAGGCTTTAATTCGGCCGGAAGATTTTCATAAATCGCTTTTTCCTCTTCGTTCATCCGGCGGCGCAAAATCCACACCTGCAAGCGCTGAAGAAAGCCCAGGTCAGGCTTCAGCTGCTTCATGCACAGGCCAGGATCGCCTTCAACGGCAAAACATTCCCTGAAGTTGCCCTCTCCAATCTTTTCCGCAGGTTTATACATCGCAAGTGTGCTATATACACAATTTAATGCCCAAAAATAATGTTTTTCCTTATACCAATGCACCCGATCACCACATCGCGCATCCAATAAAGGCCCTGAATTTGCAGCAAACTGTTTTTTTTGTTATAACTTTGAATGCTGAAGTACAGAAATCATGACAAGAACCGGTTTGCACAAAACCTTAAAAACAAATACAACCATGTCAAAAAGACTGTTATTGATTAGCAATTCCACGAACTACGGAGAAGAGTATCTTGATTACACCAAGCCCCACATCAAGGACTTCCTGGGGGAAACAGTAAAGGAAGTGCTTTTTATTCCTTACGCCGGGGTAAGCATGTCTTATGACGCCTACACGACCAAGGTAGAAAACGTCTTCATGAAGCTGGGTTACAGCGTGAAGTCGGTGCACAAGGCAGAAGCCCCCGTGGCTGCCGTGGAGCAGGCAGAAGCCATTGTGGTTGGCGGCGGGAACACCTTCCACCTGGTGCACGTGATGCACGAAACGGGCGTCATGGAAGCCATCCGGAAAAAGGCACTGGAAGGAACACCGTATATCGGATGGAGTGCGGGCAGCAATGTAGCGTGTCCTTCATTGAAAACAACCAACGACATGCCCATCATCGAGCCCAGCAGCTTTAACACACTCAACCTGGTATCCTTCCAGATCAATCCGCATTATACCGACGCCATCATCCCCAACCACAACGGAGAAAGCCGTGAAGACCGGATCAGGGAGTTCCTCGTGGCCAACCCGGAGATGATCGTGGTCGGACTGAAAGAAGGAACCATGCTTCGCCTGGAAGGCGAAGACATCAAGTACATCGGCTCAAAAACCATTAAAGTTTTCCGCAAGGATGAGCCCACCCTGGAATTTGACAAGAATGCGGCACTGGACTTTCTTCGTTAAACCCGCAGTCAACCACTGGTGAACCGGGCCCTGCCATTTGCATTGGCACACAAGAGAATGATTGTCCCGGCATTTCGACGTTTCGACATTTGACCCTTTGACATTAATCTAATCAGATGCAAAAAACCATCGCTTTGATCTTGCTGGCTGCCGTCCTGATCCTTCCGGGATGTGGCAGCCAACAGCCCGTTACGACCGGGCACGTCAACACTTTTGAAAGTCCTGGATCGGGTTCACTGGCATACTATTTTTTACCCCGGACCATGATTGCAGTTGATGTGGAGGTCATGGAAACCATTGAGCGGCCGGGGCCCTATGCGGCTTACGCCAGCAAGTATCTCGGACTTGGTGATGTCATTATGGAGCCTTCCCGGGCTTATGAGATCACCAGTGTCGAGGTAAACCACTATGTGGAACCTGACCCGGAAGAGGTCTATGTCATCCATATCCCCGAGCAGGAGGAAGATGAGCAGCACAAGTTCCTGATGGCCCTCAGCGAATCCGGTCTGCTCTTTAGCTACAACAAGGTGTATGAGGATGGCGAATT
>PUPG01000115.1 GCA_003553005.1 Bacteroidales bacterium | reverse complement strand
GGCATGCCCAGGGACTGTTGAATGATGCCAAATGTCATCACTTCAATGGTTCGCGTGGCCAGGTCTTCGGCGGAACTCATTCCGGGAAAAAACTTTTGTATTCCAAACCAGAAAAATATGATGCCAATGCTGATGCGCAGCAGGAGCACACCATGTTTGGCCATCCATTCATAGGCTTTTGTTTCCGGGGTAGAGAGTTTATGCATGATACAAGGGCTTTTTTGTTTGGAAAAACAGAAAAAGTCATTGATTTGTTTATCAGAAACAAAAAGATTCCTATTCCGGTGGTGCAGGTTGCTGATCGAGCGCCACGATGCGATAGAGATCGGTGCGCCTGTCGTTCCAGTTGGTCACGGTGCCGCGGTTTCGGTGTCTCTTGAGCAGCTCCAGGTCGATGTCGTTGATGATGACGGTCTCGACATTGGGGGTACACTCACCCGCAATGGCATCCCGGGCAAAAGAAAAATCGGAGGGGGTAAAGATCCCCGACTGGGCATATTGGATATCCATGTTGTCGACCTGCGGCAGGTTGCCCACGGTTCCGGCTACCGCCACAAAGATCTGGTTTTCGACACAACGGGCTTGCGCACAATACCTTACGCGCAGGTATCCCTGCCGGTCGTCGGTGCAAAACGGCACAAATATGAGCCGCGCCCCCCGCTCTACGGCAATGCGGGCCAGCTCCGGAAACTCAATGTCGTAGCAGATCATGATGGAGATCTTCCCTTTGTCGGTATCAAAGACCTCCAGGCTGTTGCCGGGTTGCACGCCCCACCATTTTTTCTCGTTGGGCGTGATGTGCAGCTTGTATTGCTTCCCGATCTCGCCGTTGCGCTTGAACAGATAGGCAATGTTGTGCAGTTTTTCGCCTTCCGGGGTAAAATGGGAGCCGGCCACGATGTTGATGTTGTATTTGATGGCCAGTTCGCTGAATAGCTCCAGGTATTGTTCGGTAAATTCCCCAATTTTACGTGCTGCGGTGCCGGGTTCTTCCTTTGGGAAGAGGGAAAGCAGTTGCAGGGTAAAGATCTCCGGGAACAATACAAAATCGCTCTTATAGCCTGAGGCCACATCCACAAAATACTCACATTGAATGGCAAACTCATCAAAGCTTTTGATTGGGCGCATCTGGTATTGCACCACGCAGATGCGCACGGGTGCTGCGGCCAGGAACTGCTTTTGTTTCTCTTCCTGGAAGTCGAAGTTGGCCCACTCCAGGTAAGTGGCATACCCAGCAGATTCGCTGTCGTCATCCATGTATTGCCGGATGATCTTCTTCAGCGAAAAGCCATTGGATAGCTGCGGGGTCAGTACGGGATCAAAGAGTGCCCTGCTGGTCACCCGATCCACATACTGGGTGATGCTGAGCTTATCGCGGTGCTCTTTGTAGCCCGGGAGTCGTCCGCCGATCACGATGCGACGCAGGTTAAGCTGCCTGGTGAGCTCCTTTCTTGCCTCATACAAGCGGGTAGCCAGCTTCATGCCGCGAAACTCAGGGTGCACCATCATTTCGGTGCCATAAAGCGTATCGCCCTCGGGATTGTGTGTGCCGATGTTGCCGTAATCGCAGATCTCATCCCACGACATGCTCATGTCAAAGTCGTCGGAGTCGATGATGAGGCTTCCTGAGGAAGCGACCAGCCTGCCATCGATCTCAATCACGATCTGGCCCTCAGGGAACAACTTCAGCTGGTTTTCGATGTTTTCGCGCGTCCACAGCTCCATGCCCGGGAAGCATATCTTTTGCATGGCTACCAACTGGTCGAAATCCTCCATGCGGAGCTTTCGCAGCGTCAGCTGAAACTCAAAGTCGTGCAGATCAATCTTTTCCATCCTAGTAACTGTCCCTTATGTCGGTGATTTCTCCATCCCTGAAATCATCGGAAAGCAATATCCCGGCGAGCCTCTTGCCGGCCAATGCCGGGGGTACCAGTTGCCCGGATTCTTTAAGCGACACAAACTTATCGCGGTGGATAAAGGCTCGGGGACTGGTTCCCCGTATGGTGCTTTGCATGCCGGTGTCAATGATGCCCGGCGCGACCGACATCGTTTTAACCGGATAAGGTTCTTCTTTCTGCTCTTCTGCAACACATTGTCCAAACATGTCCAGTCCGGCTTTGCCAGTGCAATAGCAGCTCCAGCCGTAATAGGGGTTCTGTGCCGCTCCCGATGAAATGTGCATGACCCTTTTTTCGGTGTCCCAGTCGCGGATATGTTTAATCAGGCTGGATGTGAGCAACATGGGAGCGACCAGGTTCACGCGTAAATGCTTTTCTACTTCCTCCGGCGGACAGTTTTCTGCGCGGTCAACGGGTGCGATCAACCCGGCATTGTTGACCAGGTAGATCCCCTCCACCTTTTCCCTGTTGATTTTCCTGAGGATGTCCTCAACAAGCGAAGGAATGCCCTGGGTGTTGGCCAGGTCGTAAAGAAAAAAGTCCAGGTCCACGTTTTTGGCCCTGGCCAGCTTTTTCAGCTGGTCACTCTCGCTGCGTGAGATGCAAAGGAGGTGGTGATCTTCGCGGAGCAACTCCAAAGCCAGGCCTTCTCCCAGGCCTTTGCTGGCCCCTGTAATGATAAAATACTTCATCTGTTTATTTTTTGTTATCTGGTTGTTGTTGTGGCACTTACGTTCTTAGCAAAAGTTTAGGAGTTGTGTTGTAACTGTTTGAGGTTTGACGTTTGAGGTTTGGGGTGGCCTCGGGTAACCTCAAACTTCAAACGTCAAACTTCAAACCAATTCACACCCTGTGAAAATAATCATCCTCCTGTGTGTCGAAAAAACGACATGGGCGTTTTATATATTAAAAAATGTCTCAATACCGGCTCGTTAATCCACCTCTTCTTCCCGGATGAACCCGACTGATTTGATGGATCCCGTTTGCGGATGGAACTCGATCTGCATATCCTCGGCCGGAAGATGGGTGACGATGCCGAACTGGTTGATCAGCATGCGGGCTTCTGCTCTTGTCTGGTCCCCAATGAAAATTCTCAAGTCTGCATACTCAGGGATCCTGTATTGAAACCCCTTTGGCTGTGGTCTTTTTGGCTCTGCTTGTTGTCGTATTTGCCTGGCTACTGCATCCGTGACCTTGCTTCTGTCGTAGCTTATGGTTACCGGCAGGCCGTCGGTATCTCCTTCGGGCAGCACGCCTCGTGCTGACGAAAAATAAAATAGGGTGTGCCTGCCAGCAATGTCTTCCTTTTCCGGCCGGTGTACAAAACGATAGCGGATGGTATCGGATGCGGTAATGCCGGTAAACAGGTCCAGGTAATCGCTTTCCATCCGGCCCATCTCAGTATACATGTACTCCAGGGCTTCTTTGGAATAGTCAATTTCCTGGAAGCCGCTGATCAGGTCGAATTTTTTTTCACGCAATTCAAGGATGTATTCAGCCACCTCGCTGGCCCTCAACTCATCGCTTTTTTCCACCCACGAGCTGCGAAGGGTCTCCCGTTGGATGCTGATGGTGTCGAGCATCACGTGCTCGATCACCGTGTCAATCTGTTCCTTGAGATTGGTGTCGATAAAATAGTTGAAGG
>PUPG01000247.1 GCA_003553005.1 Bacteroidales bacterium | reverse complement strand
TTTCTTCCTGATTGTTGGCCTGGCCATTACCGGAGCGGGTGTTTCCCTTGCAGACACCCCACAAGGGTTTAACTACCAAGCCGTTGCCCGGGATGCATCAGGCAATGTGTTGATGGATACGGAAGTGGATGTGACGATCAACCTGTTGCAGGGGGCCTTCGATGGGCCGGTGGTGTTTTCTGAATACCATCGTTCCCGGACAACCAACCAGGGCCTGATCAACCTGGTCATTGGCTCAGAAGAGCAAGTGCACTTTGCGGAGATTGACTGGTCGGATGGGCCATATTTTCTTGAGGTGATCGTGAACGGACAAACCATGGGAACCAGTCAGCTGATGAGTGTTCCCTATGCACTATACGCCGAGAGAAGCGGGAGCTCATCCGGTTCAGACATGGTGGGAAGCATGCCGGATGCATCGGAGCCGGGTGAGATGATGTACTGGGATGGCACGGAATGGATCATCATCCCGGAGGGTGAGCAGGGCAAAACCCTGACCTTTTGTGATGGCTACCCCCATTGGGGACCCTGTGAAGGCTTGCCGCACATTGTGCACATCGAACCGGTAAATCAGTTGCTGGTCAACCAGGGAACCCCTGAAGATGAGGTTTTGCCCATGCTGGACAGCAGCACGACCATCATTGACAGTGACGAGGTGGAGCATTCAGTAAACCTGCAATGGGAAACATCAAGTTATGATGGGGATGAGGCAGGCACCTACCAAGCTACCGGTTCTTTCAGCCTGCCTTATGGCGTTGGACAATCAGACCCTGAAACACCCCTGGAGGTCATTGCCAACATCACGGTAACCGGCGGCGATGACCATTCCACGGTAACGGATTATGATGGAAATGTATACCCGACAGTCAAGATCGGTGACCAGGAATGGATGGCCGAAAACCTGCGGGTATCCCATTACCCCGACGGGAGCCCGGTCGATGATGGGATGTATGCCTATGATGACGACTATACAACTGTTGCCCATTACGGCAAACTTTACACCTGGTATGCGGCAACGAATTTGCAGCAGCCAGCGGATAAACAGGGTGACAGAGCGGGAGATATCTGCCCGCCGGGCTGGCGCCTGCCAAACAACAACGATTACCAGGAACTGATTCAGTATATGAATAACAGGGAAATGGATGGTGGGACCATGAAAAGCACGCGAACCTACCCGGATGCGCATCCCAGGTGGATGCATCCAAACGCCAGCGCCACAAACATCACCGGATTCAGTGCATTTCCTGCCGGATTGCGACGCGTGAATGGCACCTACCGCCAACAGGAAGTCAATGCTTTTTTCTGGTCTGCTACGGAAAGCACAGGACTGCCCGACAGCAAAAAAGAAAAAAATGAACACAAATCCACAGAAATTGTTTCACCAGGTGAAGATGACATGGAAACAAATATGGCGTATTTCTGGACCCTGAACTACGCCAACGATGAGTTCCACTTCATGAACCTTAAAAAACAAACCGCCATGTCGGTGCGCTGCATCAAAATCTGAACCGAATCACCAACAGCTAAAACACACGGATGATGAGTAAAAAAGTATTCCTTGTAAGTGGTGGAAGCTCAGGCATTGGCCTGGCTATCCTTGATGGACTGGTAAAAGAAGGTCATGCGGCCATTTCCCTCAGCAGAAGCGATGAAAAAATTGCACGTGCCCTGCAGGAAATGCCTCACCTGGAAGGCAAAACAGATTTCCTGACCGGAGATATCTCCAAGGCAGCAGATGCTGAAGCGATTTTCAAGCAGGTAAAGGAAAAATATGGCAAACTTGATGGACTGGTCAATAATGCGGGAGTGCTGACCAAAGGGACCATGGAAACCATCAGTGTGGAAGAGTGGCAGTTTACCCTGGATGTCAACCTCACCGGTCCGTACATCCTGACCAAGGCTTTGCTGCCGCTACTCAAGAAGGCAGGATTTGCCAGCATCGTGAATATCTCATCGGTAGCCGGACTGAAACCCGGCACCAGCGTGGCTTATTCTGTTTCGAAAGCCGGACTGGACATGCTGACCCGTTTTCTGGCAGGCGACCTCGGCCCCTATGGCATCCGGGTCAACTCCGTGAATCCGGGACTGGTCAGGACCCACATTCACCTGGACAACCAGGTGGTGGAAGACCGGGAAACTTATGAGGCCATGCTGGACAAAGCCCGTCCGAGATATCCCATTGGCCGCATTGGTGAGCCCAATGACATCGCGGCACTCGTGCAGTTCCTCCTCTCGGATCAAGCCTCATGGATCACCGGAAGCATCATGACCGCCGATGGTGGCGTCATGGTAGAAAATGACCTGATCCCACCGAAAAAATAATCGCGACTGGTTGACAAGTCTGGTAGTCAACGGGCATGAGACCAATGCGGCCATGCTGTGCAACCAATGCGGCCATGCTAGTCAACACTACCTCCGCACATGCAGCCCGCATTCTTTCGTTTCCGGCTGCTCCCACCACCATCTGCCTGCCCGGATGTCTTCACCAGGCATGACGGCCCGGGTGCAGGGCTGACAGCCCAGGCTGGGATAGCCTTCGTCGTGCAGTGCATTGTATGGAATGTCGTGTGCGTGGATATACTCCCACACCTGCGCTTCAGTCCATTCCAGCAAGGGGTTCACTTTGATGACCTGGTGGGTATCATCCCAACCCACCACGTGAAGGTCGTTCCTGGTCGGTGATTGCTCCCGGCGCAACCCGGTAACCCAAACATCATAGCCCTTCAGGGCACGGCGCAGGGGCTCGATCTTGCGCACCGCACAGCACGCTTTTCTGTTCTCCACGCTATGGTAGAACAGGTTGATCCCCTTCCCGTTCACCATCTTTTCGACGGCCTCCCGGTCCGGAAACATCACCCGGATCTTTATGTGGTATCGCAAATTGGTCTTTTCAACCAGGTCATACGTTTCATAAAACAAACGACCAGTATCGAGGGTAAAGATGTCCGGGATGGGCTGCATTGCCGCCAGCAGGTGTGTGATCACCTGATCCTCTGCACCCATGCTGGTGGAAAACACCATTTTCCCGGGATGCTTACCGTTAAGGTACTGGAGCACCTGCCCGGCAGATGCCTCGCGCAGCGCCTCCCTGTACTCCGCTATTTGATGTGACTCCATGTGGCGACAAAATCGTGATTACAATGGGGTTACTTCAGCTCATTGAGCTTGAAAATCTCTTTTGCCCGGACACCTTTTTTGGTGTTTTCCACCGTGCAACACTCGTTGTCGTAGTCGTGCTCAAAAAAGAGCACATAGTCCAGGTCCACGGCCCGTTCCAGGAAGGTTTTCTTTTCCTCCATGGATAAAACGGGGTCGATATCAAAGCTGGGCACATACGCCAGCGGGATATTTCCCACCGAAGCGATGAAGTCTGCCATGAACGCGACTTTGCGACCATTATAATCGAAAATGGGCACAATTTGTCCAACCGTATGGCCATCTTTGATCTCCAAATACACCCCTTCGCACAACGGGCCTTCCTCATGAATGAATTCAAGCTGGCCCGAATCATAGAGCGGACGTATGTTTTCTTCAAAATAGGATGCTTT
>PUPG01000242.1 GCA_003553005.1 Bacteroidales bacterium | reverse complement strand
CTTGTCAAGCGGGAAGTGATGGCAGGCAACACCTTTCTTTCCGTGGCCTACCAGGACGACATGCAGATGCTGAGCCTGCCTTTTCAGGATGAAGCCTCCGTGGAAAATGCCATGCATGCGGTGGCCTTTATGCATTACCTTGGCAGCGACGATGCTTCCATCATCAAGGCGGTGAGCAAGCTGCAACCCGTGTCGATGCGGCTGGAAATGAAAGAGGGCGTCAATCAAAGCCTCATCGTAAACGACAGTTACAATGCCGACCTGCACAGCCTGGCGATTGCCCTCGACTTCCTGCAAAGCCAGGCGCATGACAGAAAGAAGACCCTGATCCTTTCAGACATCCTGCAGAGTGGGATGTCGCCGCACGACCTGTATGCAGAAGTGGCTGCCCTGGTGCGTTCCAAGCAGGTAGACCGGCTGACAGGCATTGGTCCGGAGATACAAAACCACGCACCGAAATTTGATGTGCCAGCCGTATTTTATCCCACCACAGACGATTTCCTGGAAAAAACCGACTTTCAGCAATTCCGCAACGAGGCGATTCTGCTCAAAGGCGCCCGGCCTTTCGGGTTTGAACGCATCAGCAACATTCTGCAGCAAAAAGATCACGAGACCATCCTGGAGATCGATCTGGACGCCCTGGCCCATAACCTGAACCTGTACAAGTCCCTGCTCAGTCCGGGAGTAAAACTGATGGGCATGGTGAAGGCCTTTTCTTATGGCAGTGGCAGCGTGGAAGTGGCCCGCATGCTGCAATATTACAATGCCGACTACCTCGCCGTGGCCTATGCCGATGAAGGCAAGGAGCTGCGCAAGGGCGGGGTGCAGATCCCGGTGGTGGTGATGAACCCGGAGGTCCGGACTTTCGATACGCTGTTTGATTATGACCTCGAGCCGGAGATCTATGGCTTCCCATTATTGCAGCGCTTTGTGAAGGCTACCCGGACTTACGCGGAGGGCGGAGAGCAGGAGGCCCCCGCGCAGTTTTCCGTGCACCTCAAGCTGGATACCGGCATGCACCGGCTGGGCTTTCAGATGGAACAACTGGATGAACTCCTTGGGATCCTGCTGGATCATCCACACATCCACGTGGCCTCGGTGTTCAGTCACCTTGCCGCCAGCGAGGATCCCATCCACGATGCGTTTACCCGGACTCAGATCCGGCGTTTCGAAGAAGCCACCGACAAGATCCGGCAGGCCCTGGGCTATGACTTCATGCGGCATATCTGCAATTCTGCGGCCATATCGCGCTTCCCGGAAGCCCATTACGACATGGTTCGTGTGGGCATTGGGCTTTATGGGGTGTCGGGCGATGGGAAGATTGCACCCCTGCTGAAAAACGTTAGCACCTTCCGGTCCGTGGTTTC
Source organism: Bacteroidales bacterium (assembly GCA_003553005.1). The sequence continues at coordinate 2,180 of PUPG01000242.1, read as the reverse complement.
GCAGGTCAAGCAGGTCGCAGCGGGCGATACCGTAGGTTATGGCAGGGCCGGGGTGGCTGACAGGGAGATGACCCTGGCGATTGTGCCGGTGGGCTATGCCGACGGATTGAACCGCCAGTTGAGCCAGGGGCGGGGACACCTGGTGGTGGGCGGCCAGCGGGTGCCGATTGTGGGGAACATCAGCATGGACATGTGCGCCATCGACGTCACGGGTCTGGAGGTGTCCGAGGGAGATGCGGTCATCATCTTTGGTGAGGAGCTGCCGGTCACGGAGGTGGCCGACGCGTTAGGGACCATTCCTTATGAGGTGTTTACTGCTGTCTCGCAGCGGGTTAAGCGGATTTATTACCAGGAGTAATTAACAGTGAAAAGAGAAAAGTGAAAAATGAAAAATTTAAATCCCGTGTCTTGTGTCTCGTCCTGAAATAGGGTTACACTTTTTGTAAACAAAAATCAGGACGGGTCAGGCAGCAGTTGTCTCGTTGTGAGCTGGAGAGATAATGTGCCTGGAAATAAAAGTATTAGGTGTGGAGTATGTGCGTTTTATCCATGGATCCAATTGGAGAGCATTTGTCTTCCTGTGGGTGTCATCACGCTTTCGGGGTGGAACTGCACGCCTTTTACATCGAGGTTTTTATGACTGATCGCCATGATCAGACCCTTTTCATCCATGGCCGTCACCCGCAGGTCTGCGGGAAGGCTGTCGGGCTCAATCACCCATGAATGGTATCGTCCGGTGTCGAAACGGGCGGGGCATCCCTGGAACAGTGGTTCGCTCCTGTCGGTGATCCTGGTGTGGATGGCTTTGCCGTGCAGGACTTCCGGGAGGTTCATCAGCTTTCCGCCGAATGCTTCGGCGATGGCCTGGTGGCCAAGACACACGCCCAGAATGCTTTTCTGTCCGCTCAGCTCAGTGATGACTGCACAGGAAACGCCGGCATCTTTAGGGAGCCCGGGTCCGGGGGAGATGATGATCTTGTCGTATTGGGCTGCCTCCCTGGTGGTCAGGGCATCGTTACGGAGCACGCGGAGCCTGCTTCTATTTGGCATCACGGCCTCAGCAAGGTGATACAGGTTGTAGGTGAAGGAGTCGTAATTGTCTATAATGAGGATGTGCATCTTTGGAAACGGGCTGTGTGTTTGGCAAAAATACGTAATTTTGGATCCAATCCGGTTTTTGGGTTTTGCGTTCTGCGTTTTGCGTTCTGGGTTCTGGGTTCTGTGTTCTGTGTTCTGTGTTCTGTGTTCTGGGTTCTGTGTTCTGTGTTCTGGGTTCTGTGTTCTGGGTTCTGTGTTCTGTGTTCTGGGTTCTGTGTTCTGGGTTCTGTGTTCTGTGTTCTGTGTTCTGTGTTCTGTGTTCTGTGTTCTGTGTTCTGGGTTCTGTGTTCAGGGCTCAGGGTTTTGTGTTCGGGGTTCTGCGTTCAGGGTTTTGCGTTTGGGGTTGCTGGATTTTGGTCTATTTTGTGCGTTTAGGCGGGTTAGCGGTCTGCGCATATAGCTGACGGGACTTCTGGCATGAAGGTCTTTCGACTGGTTGACAGTGTGTTCAACGAGTCCATTAGCAATCAACAGCAGTTCATCACATCCATACATCCATCAATAATCACTTAAAATTACAAGAATATGAAAGAGATCATCAAGACAGACAAGGCGGCGCAGCCTGTAGGCCCATACAACCAGGCGATCAAGGTGAATGGCATTCTTTATGTTTCCGGGCAGATCCCGCTGGACCCCAAGACCGGGGAGCTGGTCAAGGGAGATGTGCAGGAGCAGACCACCATGGTCATGAAAAACATTGGTGCGATCCTGGAAGCCGCGGGAATGGACTTCACCAACGTGATCAAATGCAGCATTTTCATCAGCGACATGCACGATTTTCCAAAAATCAATGAGATCTATGCCTCCTATTTTGAAGGCGAACCACCGGCAAGAGAGACAGTCCAGGTGGGCGCACTGCCCAAGTTTGTGGACGTGGAGATCAGCTGCATTGCTGGGTAAAGACCAAAAGCTTACTTAGTCCAAAAGTCCCCGCAACAAAAATGATCCTCCTGTATGTCAATTTTTTGACATGGAGGTGTCAGTTTTATTTAAACCAATCTTCGTGAACCTTGGTGTCTTGGAGCCTTGGTGGTATTTTATTTTGCCACAAAAGCGCCAAGGCACCAAGGTTCACTACGTAT
>PUPG01000147.1 GCA_003553005.1 Bacteroidales bacterium | reverse complement strand
TTGGTGATCAGGTAACCGCTTTCATCCATATCGAGTTGCCCTTTAAACACATCGCTGTTTGGTTTATGTCCGATGGCCACAAAGAACCCCTCGATATCGAGCCGGGTGACCTGCCCTGTTTTCACATTTTCAATGATCACTCCGTTAACGGTTTGATCACCAACAATTTCTTTTGGGATGTGATCCCAGATGATTTCGATGTTTTCCGTTTTCATCACCCGGTGTTGCATGGCCTTGGAAGCGCGTAGTTCGTCCCGGCGATGGACCAGGTATACTTTTTTGCAGAGCTTGGCCAGGTAGGAAGCCTCCTCACATGCGGTGTCTCCACCACCAACGACCGCCACTGTCAGTCCACGGTAAAAGAAACCGTCGCATGTGGCACAGGCAGACACCCCAAATCCATTGAACTTCTGCTCAGATTCCAGTCCCAGCCACCTGGCTGATGCCCCTGTCGATATGATCAGTGTGTCGGCAATGACCTCATGTTTTTCGTCAATCGTTACCTTAAACGGCCTTTTAGAGAGGTCCACGGAAGTGGCCAGGCCAAACCTGACATCCGTACCAAAGCGCTCAGCTTGTTTTTGAAAGTCTACCATCATATCCGGTCCCTTGACACCATCCGGATAGCCCGGATAATTTTCCACATCCGTGGTAATGGTTAACTGTCCGCCGGGTTGCAAGCCCTGGTACATCACCGGCTTCAGGTCAGCCCTGGCTGCATATATAGCCGCAGTGTAGCCTGCAGGACCACTTCCTAAGATTAAACACTTTACGCTTTCTGGATTTGCACTCATGAGAACATTGAATTGGGTTAGTGATTATTTTTTGTGTGTGATGTTTTCTGGATATATTCCATTTTATCATTCTTTCACAAAATTAAGAAAACAATTAAAATCAGCCATGAATTCATTATTAATGGCAAAATAATTGTATGTTTGTTTGTGTAATAACCATAAAAATCTGACCAACATGACAAGCGCCCCGATGAAAACCACGATTATTTTGCTTTTGACCACATTCCTGTGGAGTTGTTCTCATCGAGCACATGAACCGCAGGCAACAGAAGATGATCATCAGGAAGATGTGACACAAAAAACCGATATTCCCATGCAAAACAACGAGTTTGCCTTTGATCTGATGCGTGAGATTCCAGTCGATGATGACAATATGGTGATATCTCCATTCAGCATATCCACGGCGCTGGCCATGACTTATGCCGGTGCCCGCGAAACCACCATGGAGCAAATGGCCAGGGTGATGCACTTCGACCCCGACCAGGCACGTTTTCACGAGGCTTACCGGGATTACCTGAAAGCCATGCAAACCAGGGCCGAAGAGCACATTGAACTGAATATTGCCAACTCATTATGGGCCCAGGAGGATTATCATTTTCTGGATAGCTTCTTTGAAACCGTAGAAGCCAATTACGACTCCAAAACTTTCCAGGTGAACTTCAAGGAACACCACCAGCAAATCACCAGGGACATTAATGAATGGGTTTACGAGGAGACCAGCGAAAAGATTGAAGACCTGATTGCGCCCAACGTGCTTACGGACGACACACGCATGGTCCTTGTGAATGCAATTTACTTTTTGGGGGCGTGGATGAAGGAATTTGATCCGGAACTGACCACGGAAGACCTTTTCTACACGCGAAACGAGGAAATGGTGTCCACAGACTTCATGCGCAGAAGCGACACCCTGCCCTACTTTGAAGATGGGCATAAGCAACTGCTGGAAATTCCTTATTCGGGAGGGGATTTTTCCATGCTGTTTGTGCTGCCAGCCGAAGAAAGCACTCTGGAGGAGTTTGAACGCGAAATCGATGCTGAATCATTTGCAGACATGATCGACAAAATGGATGAACAAGAAGTGGAAGTGTTTGTTCCCTCTTTTGAAGCGGAAACACAAATCGATCTGGAAGACATCCTGGCTCGTATGGGCATGGAAACGGCCTTCAATCGTTTCGCAGACTTTTCCGGGATGACCGGGGAAAAGGACCTGATGCTGGATAAAGTCATTCACCAGGCAGTCATTGAAGTGGCAGAAGAAGGTACAGAAGCTGCTGCAGCAACTGCTGTCGTGGTAATCCGGAAAACCTCGATTGACCCGGACCAGCCGCCTGTGTTCAGGGCGAACCGCCCCTTCCTTTTCTTTGTGAAGGACAATGCGACTGAGAACATCTTGTTCTCCGGCCGTGTGATGAATCCGTCAAAATAAGGAATCGCTCGTTTCATGTGTTTACAATTTCATCTGTTTACAATTTTTATGTTTCGGTCAGATGGAGCTCGCCATGACATAATTATTCCCATGTGTGTCAATTTTTTTTGAATGGAAGTTTCATCAAATAAAACCAGGCTTATGCTAAAAACAAGTGCACTACTCGTTATTTTTATGATGCTGCTTATGGTGGAAAATGTTCATGCGCAGGTGTTTACCGGTGGTAGCGTGGGCGTGAATTATGACAGGGGATTGTATATTGATGCGGCACCAGTGGCTGGCTACCGGATGGGGATCGTCGACCTGGGTGTATCGCCTTTCTTCTCTTACCGGGATCACAGAGACCGGGATAGCCGCTATTCATACGGTGGCAGGCTGTTTACGCAGGTAAGCCCGGTGCCCGGGGTATTTGGCCATGCGGAGTTCGAAATGACCAATATTGAGCATGGTGATGACAGAAAGTGGATTACCGGGCTTCCGGTGGGTGCGGGCTACCGTTACACGCTTGGGGACAATACCGAAGCCCATGCCATGATCCTCTACGACGTTTTGCTGGATGACGACAGCCCGGTACGCAATCCGATTGTCAGAGGGGGCGTTACTTACCGGTTCTGATTGTTCATGTGTACCTTCCATCCGGATCGGCATCCTCGCAAGGTTTCCTGTGCAGGCTAACCGTTTATTGTCCGTCGGTAAATCCCTTCAGGTCTTCGTTGATGCGTATTCTCCTGATCAGCAACTTGAGCAGGTCGTCAAGCTGGCTTCCTTCACTGTAGTCAGCTGGCACAATATGGTTTACCCGGTTGAGCCGGATCATTTCCCGGCATCTGTCGCGGGCAGATGCTTTTCCAGGACTGGCCACTGACTGGGTGTTGAATACCGCAATGGTAGAGCCACCCTGGTAATTCATCATCTTCATCGACGGCACATCTGTTTCGCCATCCCCGATATAGATCATTCTATCGAAAGCCACAGGTCGCTGTTCTTCAGGAAAGTGCTGATTCACCCGTTTGTCATCATAAGAATTGTCGATGCCCTTGTTGATGCGAAACAGGTATTGAGTCTTATTGGTATAATTCACGGCCAGCGCAGCCCACTCCGCCTCATCTTTCTCATTGTACTTGAAGCCGGAGGCGAAAATGTTGCGAAAATGCTTGGCAATGGTAGTGCCCGAAATGAATTCTCTTAAGCCGGAAGAAATGATGTGGTGATCCAAAACAATGCCCATGGATTGCGCGTAGGCGTTGATGCGGTCAAAGTAATCCTCCACGCCTGGGAAAAACCGGATGTCCTTTCCGTAGTCAATGAAATCCTGTCGCCTGATGGG
>PUPG01000182.1 GCA_003553005.1 Bacteroidales bacterium | reverse complement strand
ACCCCAAAGGCAAATCGCAGGCAGAAATCATGCGCTTTTGCCAGGCATTCATGTCTGAGCTCTACAAGCACATCGGACCTCAAACCGACATTCCTGCTGGCGACATCGGCGTGGGTGGACGCGAGATTGGCTATATGTACGGCATGTACAAAAAGCTTGTGGGCGAGCATACCGGAACATTCACCGGCAAAGGCCGCAACTGGGGCGGCAGCCTGATCCGTCCCGAAGCTACCGGATTTGGTGCCGTGTACTTCGCAGAAGAAATGCTCAAAACCAAAGGCGAAAACCTCGAAGGCAAGACCGTTGCCCTCTCCGGCTTCGGTAACGTAACCTGGGGTGCAGCCACCAAGGCTACACAACTTGGTGCCAAAGTGATTACCATTAGTGGCCCCGACGGCTATGTATACGATCCGGACGGCATTTCCGGCGAAAAGATCGATTACCTGCTCGAGCTGCGTGCCTCCAACCAGGATATCGTGAAGCCTTATACTTTCGAATTTCCAAACGCACAGTTCTTCGAAGGTAAGCGCCCATGGGAACAAAAAGCGGATATCGCCATGCCATGCGCCATCCAGAACGAACTCAACGAAGAAGATGCGAAAAACCTCGTTAAGAACGGAGTGATCGCCATTTCAGAAGGGGCCAACATGCCTTGTACACCCGAAGCAGTGGAAATCATCCAGGAAGCCAAAATCCTCTATGGCCCCGGTAAGGCAGCCAACGCAGGCGGCGTGTCCACATCAGGACTCGAACAAACCCAGAACGCCATGATGCTCAGCTGGCCCGCCGAAGAGGTAGAAGAAAAACTGCACCAGATCATGAAGAACATCCACGAACAGTGCAAGAAATATGGCGAGGACGAAGATGGCTACATCGACTACGTAAAAGGAGCCAACATCGCTGGCTTTATCAAAGTAGCCGACGCCATGATCGATCAGGGCGTGATCTGATCTGCGTTTAACCGCACAATTAAACCCAATTAAAAAAAGCCCGGCAATCACCGGGCTTTTTTTGTGTTTTGTTTGTTTTTTACCCTGTTTTATTTTAATTTTGACAAGTCAGGAATCAAAAACCAACCCCGCCAATCAATAGCCAATATGCCTGTAAACGCTGAGAAACACCTCGCCTCGAGGTTCATAAACAGTACAGGAAGGCATATCTTCCTGACCGGCAAAGCCGGAACAGGTAAGACTACCTTCCTGAAAAATATCGTCACACAAACACATAAAAAAGCTGTAATCGCTGCACCCACAGGCATCGCTGCCATCAACGCAGGTGGCGTCACCCTGCATTCCCTCTTTCAACTGCCATTTGGCAGCTTTCTGCCCTCAGAACAAGGCCTTAGCCAACAAGAAATACGAACGGAAACCCACACGCCGTCCAGCCTGATACGCGGGCGGCGCTATTTTGATGCCAAGCGCAAATTGCTGCAGGAAATCGAACTGCTGATCATCGATGAAGTCAGCATGCTGCGCGCCGACCTGCTTGACGCCATCGATATCGTGCTCCGGCATGTCCGACGCAAAAGGGAAAGCCCCTTTGGTGGGGTACAGATCCTATTCATTGGCGACCTGCTGCAACTGCCCCCGGTAGTCAAACAGGACGAATGGCAGCTGCTGCAGGATCATTACCCCAGCCTCTACTTTTTTGACGCCCGGGCCCTGAAACAAAATCCGCCACTGTATATCGAACTCGAAAACATCTACCGGCAAAGCGATCCCGCATTCATCCAACTGCTGAACAAGATCCGCGACAACCGGCTTGATGAAGCAGACCGCCATGAGCTGAACCAACGTATCAACCCAAATTTTGACCCGCTGAATACGCAAGGTTATGTATATCTTACCACCCACAACCATAAAGCCGACCGCATCAACAAAAAAGCAATCAGCAAAATTAATGCCCCCGAATTCACATTTCAGGCCGTGGTGGAAGGCGAATTTGACGAACGGCTCTACCCCATCGACGCAAACCTCACACTCAAGGAAGGCGCACAGGTGATGTTTGTGAAGAATGACCACACGGGAGAGCAAAGATATTTCAACGGCAAAATTGGCATGGTGGAATGCCTGGACGACGAAGAAATCACCGTGGGCTTCCCGGACGGGTCGCCATCCACGCAAGTGGAACGCTATACCTGGGAAAACAAAAAGTACACCCTCAACAAGGAAAACAACGAAATTGATGAAAAGCTGCAAGGAACCTTTGCACAGTATCCGCTCAAGTTAGCCTGGGCCATCACGGTCCACAAAAGCCAGGGATTAACCTTCGACAAGGCCGTGATCGACGTATCCTCGGCATTTGCTCCAGGACAGATCTACGTGGCGATGTCGCGACTGACGAGTCTGGAAGGCATGATCCTCAGTCAACCCCTGCCGGGAAATCCGCCCGGGCTGGACGCCGCCCTGCGGCAATTCAGCGCGGAAAAACAGCACCCCGAAAGCCTGCAGGAAACCCTGAAAAGGGAGTCCAGGATCTATCTGCGACACGAACTGATGCGCATATTTCATTTCGGGTCGCTGGCCAGCCAGCTGCAGTGGCACTTGCAAAGCTATAACAAAGAAGAGAAGCGATCAGCAAAGCAGAGCCACCGATCGTGGGCAGCAGGGCTGTGCCAAGACTTTGATGAAGAAAAAACGACCGCAGACCGATTCCGGAATGAACTGGCGAAAAGACTGCACGCCACGAATCAGCATGACATGCAGGCGATCAGGACACGCGTGCACAAGGCTGGTGAATATTTTAAACCGCGACTGCAAAAATACTCCAAACGCGTGATTGACCACATCGCGCAGGTCGGGGAAGAGAAAGGCGTAAAATCCTATATCCGCGAACTTCGGGACCTGGAAACCGCACTCTATGAAAGAATGCAACTGCTGCATAAGGCCAGCGTGCTGGTCACCGCCATGATCGAAGATAAAGAACCCACCCGCGAGCTGACGGACAGCCCAGGATTGAAGTCAGCGCGACAAGCCATGCTTACCGAAGGAGCCATGGAGATCCTCGAGAAACAAAAAAAAGGCAAAAAGGCGCGAAAGCCAAAAGCAGCCAAAGGATACTCGGCAGCACTGAGCCTGGCCATGTACAAAGAAGGCAAAAGTGTGGAAGAAATCGCACGCATCAGGGAACTGGCGCATAGCACCATCATGACACACATGGCAGAAAACGTCCGCAATGGAGACCTGCCGGTGAGCGAATTCCTGGATGAGCAAAAACTCCAACAGGTCCTCGAAGCAACCAAAGCCGTCAAGAGCAACAAAGCAACCGACATCATGCGCGTGCTTGGCGGCGAATTCACCTTCCAGGACATCAGAATCGCACTCGCCCATCAACAGCAACAACAAAATTCTGAGTGAATGCATGGTGAGAAGGGATGTTGCTGGGTTGTGGAGTTAATGGGTTATTGGGTTATTGGGTTATATGGGTTTGAGGTTTGAGGTTTGAGGTTTGAGGTTGCCCGAGGTGCTGGTGGGGTTTTGTGTGTTTTGGCGTGTTAAGGGGTTACTGGGTTAAAGGGTTACTGGGTTAAAGGGTTAAAGGGTTATGGGGTTATATGGTTTAGGGGTT
>PUPG01000151.1 GCA_003553005.1 Bacteroidales bacterium | reverse complement strand
TGCAGGGAAACAGCCTGCAGGCAGGTGACGGGCAGGCCATCGTTGAAACCCGCTGCACAACATGCCACGGAGCCGGACGCATTGAAAGGGCAGGCTTTGACAGGGACAGGTGGGAAGCTACAGTTGACAGGATGATGGGCAAAAGAGGCTTTGGCGAGGCACTGAGCGACGCAGAACGCCAGACCCTGCTGGACCACCTTGAGACATTGTAAGATTATACTGACCAGCTCATCCGGAATAAGTTCCGGCCTAAGCGCACCTGGCTTTTGAAAACCCCGGAGACTGCATTAGGGACTTACTCCTGAAACCCTGTCCGCCTTGTGAAACCCTTGGCCCGTTAAGTTTCTTTTCATTTAACTGGGCTTCTTCTGTTTCACTGGGTGTATCTCCTGCCCCATGAAATTCCTGCCCCGTGTACTCCCTGCCCCATGAAAATTCTTCTTATTTCATCGGGGTCTTCCAGTACACTGGGGTCTTACTATTTCATCGGGGTCTTCCAATACACCGGGGTCAAAAAGCTCTCTTTTCTTTATTTGGTTGTTCTAACAAGAAGGCATGTATATTTTGAAGCCATAAAAAGCCAAGTAAAGGCTTTGAAAAGATATAGACAGGGCAGAGTCTTAGTCACAAAAAGAGCCAAAAGCTCAGTGTGAGCGCGTGAGGGCTGTTTATGGAGGTGTGAAGGTAAAAGCCTGCAGGAAATCCCCGCTGGCCTGTAAATTACTGCTGAGTCTGACCTTCAGTCTGCTGAGATTCCCTGGCCTCTTTCAGCTTACTATCCAGCTCCTTCAGGCTGTTCGCCAGGCCGTTTACAAAATTACTAGCCTGGTTCGCAGGAATAATCAGCGTGCCTGCATCTACTGTTGAATTGTCAGCTCCACGCTGGGTCAGCATAATCCTCAGGTTTCCATTGGACAAAGTTACTTTCGAAATTCCGTCTGCAAATACGTGCATAATTAATTCTCCTTTCATATTTTTATCTTCTCAAAATCCAGTTCTTCCATACTCTCCCAATCCGGCTCCGTCTGCTCTTCAGCAAGTTTCCTTAACCTTCCCATCTGAATCAAGGAATAAAGCTGGCCATACATTATCTTCAATCCGCCTGTATCCCTGAGTCGAATAAAGGCCTCTCCGGTAAGGTCTTTCAGCTTGGCTTCGCTTATTCTATACAGACCGCTGTATCCTTCCCAGGGTTCTATCAGACCGAGCTCATCAAGCACCGAGCAGGCCCTGTCAGTAATAGCCCTCTCCCTGGCAATCTTTTGCAAAAAGTCGATTATCTGCTGCATCTTCTGGGTGGGTTTGCCGTCTTCACCAAACATAGGCTCTCCGCCTGTGTCGGAGATTAATCCAGAGTTCTCGTCTACGAAGACCACTTGCTTACCCTCTGGTGATTCCGCCAGGTAGAAGGGATGGGCTCTCAGATATGCTGGGATATAGCTTGTCCGCCACTTGCCGTCCCGGGTTACAAACAGGTTCTGGTCCGGTTTTACGCCCATCAGGGCAGACAGAATGTATTTGTCCCTGGATACGGTGTAGCAGACAGGAAAAGCAGGTACCGCCCGGGGCAGCTCGGACAGGGTTAACGGCACAGTGGTGCGGGTCCTGGCGTGCTGGCAGTCATTGAACCGGTGGAAACTTTTGCCGGCGTGTGTTGTTGTGGATAGTGGTTGCATATATTTTATTTTGCTCCATGTCATTGACAGCATTTGGATAATTCAACATCACTTCACCTTATAGTCAAGATCAGTCCAGGGCGCTTTGCCTGGCGAAGGAGTAAGAGCTGGGTTTCTGCAAGCGTTTGTCGGCGTGGGTTTTGGGGGTGAAGGGAACTGATTGGGGCATGCCTACTTAAAAACCCACTCAGGTTCAGGGACTTCCACTTTTTCCATCTCAAAACCCGGCTCGAAGGGTACTTCTGTTTCCAGCATGTCCTTTGCCCCTTCTCTCAAGGACTCAAGCAATTCTTCCCTGGTTCTCTCTTGAGCGTTTACACCAGGCAGATCAACCAGCCAACCTATCCACCAGTCATCGGTTTTCTTTATAACCGCTCTGTAATGCATTATTTACCTCACAAAAGGAATATCCAGATCTTTACAAATTTTTCGTGCCAAATCATCTACTATCTCGTTATGCCTTGGGACCTGAGTCTTCTTTCGATCCAGCTGATATATACTGTGTTTGCTTCCCTCTCGCAAGAGATAAGCACCATGTACCTGCAAGTGCTTGATTAATTGATGCCTTTTCACAATCAATCATCCTTGGATATTATGCCAACCGCTTCATGGAATAAACCCCCTCCACCCCGCCTATAGGAGTGAATTTCCTCTTCACCCGGTTAAACACGGCAAAGCCGTAGACCGGAGGTCTGTTTAACTGGGTGAATCCCTGGAGCCAAGCAGGTGTTTTACCTGGTCAAAGACTTCCTGAACAAAGTCTTTGCCGCCGATAACCCCGGAATCTGTTATCCCGGTTAAACCCTGCTATGCAGGAGGCCTCCGGCCTGTTTAACCGGGTGAATACCGGCATCTGTACCTGAAGCGCTCCACCCTGGATATCCTGTAGCCCTTCTTCCTGGCCTTTTCCACGATCTTCGCGTCAATCCCCCTTCTTACTTGGCTCCTGTCTCCTGACCACTGTCTCCTGCCTCCCGTCTCCTGGCTCCTGGCTTTCTGCTGCCCCGGTCTCGTAAACAAACTGTCTGTATTTGCTGACAATCTCTTTGGGGTCCAGCTCGTTCCACTCCTTGAGCCCAAAGCAACTCAAAGAAGCTTTTCTCTCTCCCTGGGGGAAGAACTGGAAGAGTTATCCATGTCTGCCAGTACGCCACTTGCCGTCTGAATCCACAAAGAGGTTCTTGTTCTTCTCCCGGCCGAGCAGGGCTGCTATGACGTACCTGCAAAAAGTCGAAAACAGCTCAGTCCTCAGCAGAGGCTCTACCTCGACAGGCTCGACAACTTCTATCCAGTTTGTTCGCAAGTAATTTTCCAGACCCAGCCTGTTATGAATGCAACCCTTGACTTCCTTATCCACTGAATCGGGGACCAGAGTGCGGACATAAAGGCGAGAGAGCAGGTCCAGTTGATTTACACCGGAAAGTGCTATAATGGGGCCGGTATCCGAGATCAAAACCGGATTCATTTTAGATCTTCAAACTCTGCAAGGATCTCTTCTTGATCCCAATTCACACTGGCTACTCCATATCTGGGGGCACTCCAGCAAAAAGTCCCCCCTGTTCATTCCAGCAAGTGCTGCTGCCTGGCCAGAAGTGAGCCTGCCTATCTCAAATCATTTGGTGGCCATAGCCATCCTTGCTTCACGTTCAAAGGCTTCCCGGTCCAGATTCAGCGAAGCCGTCATGGTATCTGGATACTCAACATGCAATATACCCATAATCTGAATCCCTATCTTTATGAAAAATTTCCACGTTGCTATAAGCTAACTTATATTTTTAATGTAACTGTTCAGCAAAATCGATTATGAAGACATGGACCCCGGATCAAGTCCGGGGTGACGGTTAAATCGGAGGACTGCCTTTTTCCGTCATTCCGGCGAAAGCCGGAATCCAGTGTATTA
>PUPG01000216.1 GCA_003553005.1 Bacteroidales bacterium | reverse complement strand
CACCGTAAACTCAGGAATTTGCAGGCCAAATGCGCTTTCCATTTCTTTCATGGCGTGATTCATTTGAATGACAGAAAGCTGTGAGCCAACCACATTCAAAAAATGTTTGGTTCGTCCGGTAATGACGATTTCGGCTTTTTCCTTGTCGGTGATGCGGATGGTGTCACCGATCATATATCTCCAGGCACCGGCCACGGTTGAGATGACCAGGATGTATTCCTTGCCGGTTTCCACATCGGCGATTGAAAGTGCGGGTGCATCTTGCGTGACGCGACCACGCTCGTCAATATAATCTTCTGAAAAGGGCACGAATTCAAAATAGATCCCGGCGTTGGTGCTGAGCTTCATGGCCATGTCTGTGTTCGGGCGGGCCTGGTAGGCAAGGAAGCCCTCGGAGGCCAGGTAGGTATCCAGAAACGTGATGGGTTTTCCGAGGAGTTGTTCAAAAGATTTCCGGTAGGGCTCAAAGGCGACGCCACCGCTTACAAACACACGCAAGCCCGGCCATATCTCATGGATGTGATTCACCTTGTTGTGTTCAATGACGCGTTTCAGCATCAGTTCATTCCACGAAGGGATTCCGGCCATGGCGCCGATATCCCAATTTTTTGCATTGCGGGCAATGGCATCCACGCGCTCATCCCAGTCTGTGATGGCGGCAATGTCTTTCCCAGGCCGGTAGAATCGTTCAAACCACGAGGGTATATTGCCGGCGGCGATGCCACTGATTTCTCCCTCGAAATGCTTTCCGGATTTCTCCAACTCTGTACTGCTTCCCAGCATCATGATCTCTTTCTGAAAGAAATCGGCGGGGAAGTCAAAGTTTGAAGTGGCCAGGATCTGGAAAATGCTTGTTTTGCGTATGGCCTCCAGCATGTCTTCAGTCACTGGAATCCTTTTGCTTTCACTGCCTGTGGTGCCGGCACTTAAAGCATAGTAATCGGTCTTGCCGGGCCAGCTGACATTGGCCAGACCATCTTCCATTTGTCTTTTCCACCACTGCTCGTGCATGGCGTCGTAATCGTGGTAAGGCACGCTACTGGCAAAGGTCCTGGCAAGGTCAGCCTCCTTCAGCATCTCGCCGAAGCGGTATTTTTTTCCAAATTCCGTGTCTGCTGCTTTTTCTATCAGCTGTTGCAGGATGTCTTTTTGCGATTCTACGGGGGATGCCTCCGGAATGACTTTATCCGTGATTCCGAGTGCTGCTTTCACGATATTGCCTAATACTACCATAATAATTATGTCAAAATGTCAAAACTTTTGGTTGCCAGCATGCCACAAGCGGCCGATATATCCTGTCCGCGTGACCTTCTGATCGTAGTAATTACCCCATTTTCTTCGAGTGTTTCCCTGAACTTGTTGATCTGCTCCTCATCAGGCGACTTAAGGCGACTTCCCGGGATTGGATGAAAACGGATAAGGTTGATTCTGCAGCGAAGGTGCTGCAACAAGCGTGCCAGGGCCCTGGCGTGTGCGTCACTGTGGTTGAGGTCCTTGAAGACTATGTATTCAATGGACAGCCTTCGCTGGCTTTCCAGGCCGTGCTCCCTGACTGTCCGGATGACCTCTTTAATGGGATGTTTCTTTTCCAGGGGAACCAACTTGCTTCTTTCTTCGGGAAATGGTGAGTGTACGCTGATCGCCAGGCGGCACTGGCTGTGTTCAAGCAGGTCCTTCAATGCCGGCAGCATGCCAATGGTGGATACAGTGATCCGCCGGTGGCTCATGCCATAGCCATATTCGGCTGTCAGGATACCGAGACTTTTCATCACCGGTTCCAGGTTATCAAGGGGTTCGCCCATGCCCATGTACACAATGTTGGTGATCAGGTCGCGTTCGGCTACGCTTCTTACCTGGTTGAGAATCTCGCCCGCCGTGAGCTGTCCCTGGAACCCCTGTTTGCCCGTCATGCAAAAATCGCAGCCCATTTTGCATCCTACCTGGGTAGAGATGCACAAAGTATGTCGCTTTCCTTCCGGGATGTAAACAGCTTCCACGAAACCACCCTGGCTCACCGGGAAAAGGTATTTTTTGGTGCCATCTGCCGAAGTTTGCACCCCTGCAGGCTCCTGGTGCCCGATGGAATAATGCTGGGCCAGGATGCCGCGCACTTTCTTTGAAATATTGGACATCTCGTCCACATCCCTTGCATGATGCTGGTAAAGCCATTCCGCCAATTGCTTGGCTACATATGCCGGCCAGCCTTGTGCTTTTACAAGTTGCCTGAGTTCTTCAAGATTCTGACCCAGAAGTGCCTTGCCGGTTTTTTCTTGTGGTGTGTGCATGGAAGAGGTGTGTTTTGATGTCATACCTGCTGGTAAACAGCATGCAAAAGTAGATAAAATACCGGCAACTGCCGTACCGGTTCATACATCTCTATGATTTTTTAACTTTGTTTAATCAGAAACCCATACCTTTCGTCATGCAAAAATCTGTTCCCCTGTCCGGCATTGCTGCTATACTGTATTTGCATTTGCTCGCCTTCTTTGTTGTGTGTCCACCAACGCTCAAGGCTGCCACAAACTCCGGGGAGTTTAGCAAAGAGGATGCCGTAAGCTGCAACATGGTCGCCGCAGCCCAGGAAAACGCCCTGAAAGGACACATCCGGGCGACATACATCGCCGACCTGCCTGACCGGATGGTCTTTTTCAAGATAGAACAGGGCCTGACTTTTGGCAGGATCCTTGACCAGCGCATGTCCAACCTGCATTATAGCGGTCCGGGGGGTATGCTTGCATTCAGCCGCAAGGTAGTGCATGCAGACCGGATCTCTGAAATCGGTTTTGGCAGGGCTAGCTTTCACTATGCCAAACCCGCACACGATGGGACCATCGTGTACAATCCAGGACTCGGATTTCGCTATATGCAGCTCAGGAAAATGGGCGTGGATGCCCGGCCTGATTTTTACTTTGGCATCAAGGCTGACCTATTCGGGAATGCCCGTATCGCCCCGGCGCTGGGCAACTCATTTTTGTATGCAGATATCGCTTTTGCATTGCAGCCGAAGCTGCGCATCGAATATCCGGTATTTTTTCTGAATCGCGACTGGCAATTTGATGGGATGCTTTCCTTTGCCCTTTTTGGTTATGGGATGAGAATCCCCGAATATGCCACGAGCTTCCAGGTTTCCGAAGATGGTGGATCTGTCCTCACGCGGGCAAGCAGCACTGGCCTTCACCCTGGAAATTTTGCACATGTCAATACGGGTATTTTCCTTCGCGAGCCAATTGGTGGAGACCATAATCCAAATTGGCTGCGCATCGGCTATGTGTGGGACTATTACCGCATAAGTGGCGATCACGATCTGAACACATTCCATGCCAGCCATCAGCTTGTGCTGGGACTCCATTTTATGATGAACTGATGGCCGGTTTTGCCGGCCTTTCCACAGCCTAACAAATGATCAACACGCGCAAAAGATGATACTGCCATGAGAAAAGACATACTTAAGCTGGCGATGTGGGCACTGATTCCCGCGGCGATGATATCCTGCGAAAAGCTCTTCATGGACGATGACCCGGGCAGTGATCCCGGGCAGGTGTTTGAAGAGATCTGGGATTTTACCGATCGCCATTATT
>PUPG01000207.1 GCA_003553005.1 Bacteroidales bacterium | reverse complement strand
TTTCGGATTTTCGGACTGAGGTGATAGAGGCATAGGGCTGCGCAGACGCTGATGTTGAAGCTTTCGGTAAAACCCACCATCGGAATTTTGACATAGCCGTCTGCCAGGTCGATGGCCTCCTGCGTAAGTCCTTTCAGTTCGGTACCAAAAAGGAGGGCCGTTTTCTGGTCCACCGGCAATTCTTCCAGCAGGCAGTCGTTTTCGTGTGGGGTAGTGGCCACGATGCGGTATCCTTTGTCCTTTAGCTGCCGGATACAGGTTTCGGTATTGTTTTCAAGCGCATTGTATTGATTAAGCGTCAGCCATTTTGAAGCGCCCAGCGCCACATCCGGATTGATCTGGTAGGTGTTGCGGTTTTCGATGATGTGCACATCCTGGATGCCGAAACAATCGCAGGAACGCAGCACCGCACTGGCGTTATGCGACTGGTAGATGTCTTCCATCACCACACACAGGTGCCTGGTACGTTTTTCCAGCACCTTTGTCATCCTTTGCAGACGCTGCGGGGTCACATAATCTGACAAGGCTGCGATGAGCTGTTGTTTTTGTTGCAGATTCATCACCAACAAAAAGTAAGGGGGCGTTATTCGTTGCTTTTGATCATCATTCCGGCCAGGCGGTAGAGAATGCGTGTGGAGATGATGCCATCCAGTTGGGTGGTGCCGGTTTCGACCAGGTCGGCTCCGACAATGCGCTTACCTGCATTGAAAGCCGTTCCGAGCAAGTGCATTACGTGATTGTAGGAAAGGCCACCAGGCACCGGTGTGCCTGTCCCTGGGCACCATGCCGGCTCCATGCCGTCGACGTCAAAACTGACATAGATATTGTCCGGGAGTTTATCGATGATATCGTGGCAGATTTCGCCCCAGACCTCTCCTTCATACATCCTTTCGTGGAGGTCGTGATCAAAGAAGGTTTTCACCGTTTTGTGGTTGGTGGAGATGGTTTGGATCTCTTCGTGGCAAAGTTCGCGGATGCCCACCTGGACGATCTGGCTGACCCCTTCGGTGTGGAGTGCGTGGTGCATGATGGATGCATGGGAATGGGTAAAGCCCTGGTAGGCGACCCGCATATCCGCGTGGGCGTCGATCTGCAGGATGCCAAAGCTTTCCTGCAGGGCAAGTGCGCGGATCAGTCCGACCGGCACGCTATGGTCGCCGCCCACGATGAAAGGGATCTGTCCGTTTTCGATGTATTGGAGGCATCTTTTTTCGATTTCCAGCATCAGGCTGTCGCAGGTTTGGTTGACGTGTTCTACCAGGTGCTGGATTTGCGGGCTGTCTTCAATGGCCGCCCCGGACTCCAGGTAGCGGATCACCCGTTCAGCCTTTTTTCTCACTTCTTCGTTGCGCGATGCCGTAACGGGGTCGATTGCTTCCATGGCCATGCCCTGTTTCCAGGCATTGGGGACCAGCGGATCATAGAGGTCGATCTGAAATGAGTTCTGGAAAATATTCATCGGACCTTTGGCCGTGCCCGCATGGTTTGTCACGGTGACATCCCAGGGTACAGGCACAAAAACGAGTTTTGATTCGTTTACGTCAAAGGGCAAGCCAAAAATATTGTTCGAGGTGTTGCCCACGCCATTGGGGTCAAAGTCCTGGAGTTTTTCTGAAAGTTCCATTGCCGGTTGTCTTGAATGTAATTGCGTGTAAAGTTAATCATTATCAGAAAACAGCCGATACAAAAAAAACCCCGGTGGTTGGCCGGGGTTTTTTGTGGAGTGCTCAGGGGCTTATTTCACTTTGTCAGCGAGCTCTGCACCTGCCTTAAACTTCACTACTTTTTTCGCGGGGATGTTGATTTCCTTACCGCTCTGTGGGTTACGTCCTTTGCGGGCTTCTCTTTTGGCTACAGCAAATGAGCCAAAGCCAACAAGTGCTACCCTGTCACCTTTTTTCAGTGCCTTGGTTGTGTTGTCGATAAAAGCATCCAGTGCCTTTTTGGCGTCAGCTTTTGTCAGGTTTGCGTCCGATGCGATGGCATCAATTAGTTCTGCTTTGTTCATGTTTTTTTTAATTTTTGGTTAGTAAAATGAATAAACAGTTTCCATTAACCTATGCAAATATAGGGTATTTGCGGGAAAATGCAAGTCTAAGGCGGAAAATTAGCAAAATTGTTAATAAAATAAGGGGTATTGTTAATAACTTTGACCCAAAACAGGGGATTTCAGCGGTTTTTAGCAGGTTTCCCGGTGTCAGTTGGCCCTTTTTATCCTGGAAAAATCCATCCCACGAAGCAATTCTTCCACCTGCATTCTTTTTTTGCCGGCCATTTGCAGCTCATGGATGGTGATCAGTCCATCCTTACCGGCAATTTTCAGGAAATGCTTGTTGTCTGTCAGGACGGTACCGGGCTGGTGCGACTCCTGGACATATTCCGGTCTGGCCTGGTAAATTTTCAGCATCCATTGCTGGCCGCTTTCGTCGGTTAGTTCAGTGAATGCACCCGGATGGGGGCTCAGGCCGTGAATCAGGTTGACGATCTGCCTGACAGGTTGGTCCCATTGAATGCGGCAATCCTCCTTGTAGATCTTTGGCGCCTTTGGCCGCTTGTCCGGGTCAGGGGCTGCCGATTCCTGGGGAAGGGGGCTCACTTTGCCCGTGGCCAGGGCGTCGATGGTTTGATTGACCAGCCGGGCGCCCCGGACCTTGATTTTTTCGTGGAGGCTGCCAGCCGTTTCATAATCATCGAGGGGGATGGCTTCCTTAAAGAGGATGTTCCCGGTATCGATCTTGTGGTCGAGTAAGAAGGTGGTGATCCCGGTTTCTTTTTCGCCCCGGATGATGGCCCAGTTGATTGGAGCTGCGCCCCGATAGTCGGGCAGGAGGGAGGCGTGGAGGTTGAAGCTGCCCAGGGGAGGCAGGGCCCATACGGCCTCAGGCAGCATGCGGAACGCCACCACCACCTGGAGATCGGGTTGCAGGTCTTGCAATGCACGGATAAATTCGGGGGATTTCAGGTTTTCCGGTTGCCATACCGGGATGTTGTGCTGTTCGGCGGTAACCTTTACCGGCGGTTGCCTGAGCTTCCTGCCCCTCCCGGCGGGTCTGTCCGGGGCCGTCACCACGGCAACGACCTGTTTTCCTGCGCGGATCATTTCATCCAGGACAAAGGCAGCCAGCTCGGGGGTCCCGAAAAATACAATGCGCAATGTATCAGGATCTGAATGTCTCATGGCTTTACCTGTCATCACCCACGCTGCCGCGATTGCGGTCTGTGGAGGACCATTAAGTGCTGGGATGGCGGTTATTCGTCGTCGTCTTCGCCAAACCAGTTGTTCTCGTCATCGATATACAGGTCTTCCTCATCTGCAAAGAAATCATCCATTGCAGGCAACATTTCCCGGTGGAGTCTGCCCATCCGGATGGCTGCTACAGCGGCTTCATCACCTTTGTTTCCGTGTTTGCCGCCGGCGCGTTCCTTCGCTTGTTCGTGGGTGTCGGTGGTCAGGACACCAAAGATCACGGGCACGTCGGTTTCAATGCCGAGCTGCATGGATGATTGCGCCACAGCTTGGGCGATGAATTCAAAATGGCGGGTTTCTCCCTGGATGATGCATCCCAGGCAAATGACGGCAT
>PUPG01000184.1 GCA_003553005.1 Bacteroidales bacterium | reverse complement strand
TTAAGATGGTTTTGTTTTGTGTGTCTTTTACAGGCCAAAAATACAATCTTTTTTTTACCCGCAAAAAATTAAAACCAGCCCTTAAAACAACCCCAGCTCCAGCATGGCCGCCTCCGACATCCTGTCCTTGGTCCACTGGGGCTCAAAAACCAGCTTGACCCTGGCGTCGCTGACTCCCTCAATCTGCTTGACGGCATTGGCCACCTCTGCCGGCATTTTATCAGCCACCGGGCAGTTTGGATTAGTAAGCGTCATGGTGATGTGCACCACGCCCTCATCTTCAACCTGGATGTCGTAGATTAAGCCCAGGTCGTATACGTTCACCGGAATTTCCGGGTCGTGCACGTTTTTGAGTGCACTTTCCACTGCTTCTTTGGATACCTTGCTCATATGTTGAAATTTTTTCTAAAACATCATCATGCCAAACCCTTAATCCCCGCACATGATTATTTGCTTTTTTGAAACGCCAATGCATACAGCTTCATTTGCTTGATCATGTTGAGCAGGCCATTGGAGCGCGTTTGCGAAAGGTGTTCTTTCAGGCCGATCTCATCGATGAAAGTCATTTCGGCTTCCACGATGTCGGCCGGGGGCTGGCCGGAGAGCACGCGGATCAGCAGGGCCACGATCCCCTTGGTGATCAGCGCATCGCTGTCGGCTGTATAGTACACCCTGCCATCCTCAAAGTGCGCGTGCAGCCAGACCTGCGCCTGGCAACCTGAGATCAGGTACTTCTCTTCCTTAAACTGGTCATCGATCTTGGGCACCGACCTGCCCAGCTCAATCAGGTAATTGTATTTATCCATCCAATCGTCGAAGAGCGCAAACTCTTCAATCACTTCCTGTTCCTTTTCCTTGATTGTTGACATGGCGTGCGTTTCGTTTATTTGGGATTGGTTCGTATTAACGCATGAGCGCTTTTTTCTCCTCTTCGCTCAGGTTGATGTCGGCCTTGGTTTTGAAAGGCGTTGGTCGCGACAGGATGAGGAAGATCAGGATGATGGCCAGCACCACCATCAGGTTGGTGTCGGCGGTGAGCACAAAAAAAAGACACGTAAACAGGCCTGCGAGTCCGATGAACAAGAGCCGTTTGCTGATGAGCCCCTGGTATTGGCGGAGCTTGTCCTCCAGCAAGGCATCATCGGGGATCTTTTTAATGCCCGCCTGTGGCCAGGCGTAAGCAAAGACCAGGAATATGGCGGTGATGGCGATGCTGACAGCCTGCAGGTAACTGAACAGTACGGCATCGTAAGTCAGGATGGCTCCCAGGTTGCTGACATAAATGGAAGATACCAGCAACAGGATGATGAGCGCAAAAAACACCCTGCTGTACATCCGGTTCATTGTTTTGAAAATACTGAGGGCTTCTTCAGACATGCTTCCATTGATTTTATGTTTGCGTCTTAATTTGCTCGTGTCCGTTCGCAAATCCCGCGCCTGGTTTGTCACCGGGACCTGCCTGGTTGCGTGCGTCAAGCGCAATCGCTGGCAGCGGACGGGCCGCCAGCCATTGTTTGTGGCTGGATTATCCGAACATCTCCCTGACCTTCTGCAGGCCTGCAATCATTTGATCGATTTCTTCCTTGCTGTTGTAGACGGCAAATGATGCCCTCACCGTGCCGGGGATTCCGTAGAAATCCATCAGTGGCTGGGCGCAATGATGGCCGGTGCGCACCGCTATGCCCAGTTTGTCCAGGATGGTGCCGGTATCATAAGGGTGGATGTCTTCAAACAGAAAGGACACCACGCTGGTTTTGTTTTCGGCCGTGCCAATGAACCGGACCTTATCGAGCTTGCGGAGTTGCTCCATGGTGTAGTCGTGCAACTGCTGTTCGTGGGCTGCAATGTTGTCCAGCCCGGTATCCAGGATAAAGTGTACGGCAGCATCCAGGCCCAGCACATCCGCCACGTTGGGTGTGCCCGCTTCAAACTTGAAGGGCAGTTCATTGTAGGTGGTCTTCTCAAAGGTGACCTCCTTGATCATCTCGCCACCGCCCTGATATGGTGGGAGTTGATTCAGCCATTCCTCCTTGCCGTATAAGACACCTACGCCCATTGGCCCATACATTTTGTGCCCGGAGAAGCAGTAAAAGTCGCAGTCCAGTTTTTGGACGTCAATTTTCAGGTGCGGAGCGGCCTGGGCGCCATCGATCAGCACCGGAATGTTTTTTTCGTGCGCCATGGTTACCAGTTCTTCCACCGGGTTGATGGTGCCCAGCGCGTTGCTGACGTGGGTTATGGCGACCAGCCGGGTTTTTTCGCTGAGCATCCCGGCGAAGGCTTCCATATCCAGCTCGCCTTTGTCGTTGATGGGAATGACCCTGAGTTTAGCCCCACGCTCCTGGCAGGCGATCTGCCAGGGTACGATGTTGGAGTGGTGCTCCATGGCGGAGATCAGGATCTCGTCGCCTTCTTTTACGAACTTTTTGGAAAAGCTGTTGGCCACCAGGTTGATCGCTTCTGTGGTCCCGCGCGTGAAGATGATCTCGTGCGATTCGCCGGCATTGATGAAACGCTGCAGGTTGTTTCGTGCGGTTTCATAGGCTTCCGTGGCGATGTGGCTCAAATGGTGTGCGCCACGGTGGATGTTGCTGTTCTCGTTTTCATAATAATAGCGCAGCCGCTCCAGGACCACCAGCGGCTTCTGGGTGGTTGCGGCATTGTCGAAGTAGATCAGCGGCCGTTTGTTGATCTCGGTTTCCAGTATCGGAAAGTTCTTTCTTATGGCATCTGCATGGATGGGCATAGGCGTAGCTGGCGTGTTTTAAAGTTTACTCAGGTCGATGTTGAAGGCCGTGGGCTCCTTGCTGTTGCAATGCAGCACGCACTGGTCGCAGATGGACAGTTCGCCCTTCAGTCTTTTCTCTACCAGGTGGCTGATCCGGTCGCGCAGCGCATCGATGGAGATCTTTTGCACCACTTCACCTGCAAACGCCACCATCATCATTTGTCGTGCCGTCCGTTCGCACAGCCCCCGCGAGCGCAGGTAGAACATGGCTTCCGGGTCGAGTTGCCCGACGGTGGCTCCGTGTGAGCATTTCACGTCGTCGGCATAGATCTCCAGGTGTGGCTGCGTGTTGGCCTTGGCCTCATCGGTAAGCAGGATGTTCTTGTTGTTCTGATGGGCTTCCGTTTGCTGGGCGTGTCTTCTGACCAGCACCTTGCCGGAAAACACCGCTTTGGCTTCATCGTCCAGGATCCCCTTGAAGAGCTGGTCGCTGCGGCTGCCGGCCGCCGCGTGGTCGATGTTGACCTGGTTGTCGACGTGCTGGTTGCTGTCAACCAGGTAGAGCCCGTAATGTTCGGCGTGCGCTCCGCTCTCCAGGATGCTGTGATCCACGATGTTTTTGGTGAACCCGCCATTCAGCGTAATGATGTTGGAGCTGATGTGGCTGGCGGCCTTCTGACTGAAAAAGCTATTGGTGACCAGTGCCGAGTTGCGGCCTTTGTTCTGGATCTTGTAATGGTCGATCCGGGCTTCCTTGTCGGCAAACAATTCGGTGACCGTGTTGGTAAAGCTGACATTGTGTGTGAGCGAATGATCGCAATGCACCACGGTGAGTCCGGCACCCTTTCCGGCGATGATCAGGTGCCTGGGCTGCAGGAATACCGGCTGCTCCGCAT
>PUPG01000109.1 GCA_003553005.1 Bacteroidales bacterium | reverse complement strand
TTTTGGTTATTTGACTGTTAGCTAATGGCTGTTAGCTGTTGGCTTTGGGTTTTGCCGGGGACATAGGTGTCCGGATCAGGTGCTTTGCCTGACCAAAAATAGCATAAATAAACAAGAGAAACAATTTGGATTTACTGACAATTTTTACAGAGGCCGTAAAAAGCAAATGAGCGGTGGGTAACCTGGAAGTTCATCAGGTCTTCAACGGAGTCCTGGATGGCCTGCAGTCGCGGGTCGCAGAATTCATAAACCTTGCCACATTTGCTGCATACCATGTGGTCGTGCTGGCGGTATTTGTAAGACTTCTCGAACTGAGCCACATTCTTGCCAAACTGGTGTTTTACCACCAGGTTGCAGTTGAGCAGCAACTCAATGGTATTGTAAAGGGTGGCCCGGCTGACGCGGTATTTGTTGTTTTTCATTTTGATGTACAAAGACTCCACATCAAAATGACCATCTGTCAGATAGATTTCACGCAAAATCGTGAAACGCTCAGGAGTCTTCCGGTGGCCGTTGTTTTCCAGGTAAGCTGAGAATATTCCCTTTACGGTTTCAAAAACCTCCTGATCGGTATATTTTTCCTTTTCTTCCATCATAATGACACCTATTAGCAAATGGATCAATCATCACTATTCAACCCCGCCAAAATATGGGCATAAAGATATAAAAAATTCTGCTTATTTGAATTCTTTATAAATAATCACACTGGTCATGATGCATTGCGCATTTGCGAATCCGGCGACGCCAAATTCAGGATTCGGACTCCATTTTGCCGATACGCGTTACTTTCTGGATGCCGTTCACTTTTTTCAGTTTCTTGATCAGCGCATTCAGGTGTTGGGTGTCGTTGATGTAGAGCATCACCTCGCCTTCGAAGGTACCATCGTGAGTGTCGAGATGAATATTCCGGATGTTCACGTTATGTTCACTGGAGATGGTATTGGTAATCGTCTGCAGCAGGCCCACTTCATCGATGCCTTTCAGGCGCAGGCCTGAGAGGAAGGCGATGCTTTTGTTGGTCATCCACTTGGCCTTCACCACCCGGTAGGCATATTTCGACATCAGCTGCACCGCATTCGGACAGTTGTTGCGGTGGATTTTGATGCCATCCTGGATGGTCACAAAGCCGAACACGTCGTCGCCGGGAATCGGGTTGCAGCAGGGCGAGAGCTTGTAGCTCAGGTTGTCGAGGCTATCGCCGATCAGCAGGGTATCCGGCTTGGTCTTCAGCTGCTGCCGGATCGGGTCTTTTTCCGGTGTTTGTGCAGGTGCTTGCTCTTTGGAGCGGGAGAATGGCTTGCGGATGTAGCTCAGGAGTCCGCCACCATCCTGTTCTGCGGCATAGGCTTTGATGTCCTTTTGGCTGATGTTTCCCACCGCTACTTCATAATAGAGGTCCAGTGGCGAGCCAAGCTTGAAATACTCCTGCAATTTCTGCACCGTAGCCTGCGAGTGCTCAATCTTAAACTGTCTCAGCTTCCGGTCCAGGATCTCCTTGCCCTCCTCTGCCTGTCTTTTGCGTTTTTCCTTGAGGGCAGATTTGATCTTCCCTTTTGCCCTGGCCGTGGTTACGTAGTTAAGCCAGTCGGGCTTGGGACTTTGTTTTCTGGACGTGATGATCTCCACCTGGTCACCGCTCTTGAGTTCATGGCTGAGGGCAACCAGCTTGTGGTTTACTTTGGCGCCCAGGCAGTTGTCGCCAATCTGCGTATGGATGCTGTAAGCGAAGTCCAGGGCTGTGGAACCCTGTGGAAGGGTGCGCAACTCGCCTTTGGGGGTAAACACGATGATCTCGTCGGAGAAGAGGTTCAGCTTGAAGTCGTCGATGAAGTCGAGGGCATCGGAGTCGGCGCTTTTCAGGATCTCCCGGATCCTGCGCAGCCATTTGTCGATGCCACTTTCTCCCGGTCTGGACTCTTTGTACATCCAATGGGCTGCATAGCCCTTTTCGGCAATGGCGTCCATCCGCTCGGAGCGGATCTGCACCTCTACCCATTTGCCCTGCCGGCTCATCACCGTCGTATGCAGGGACTCATAGCCGTTGGCTTTGGGCGTGGATATCCAGTCGCGCAAACGGTCCGGGTTTGGCTGGTAAATGTCGGTCACGATCGAATACGCCCGCCAGCAATCTGATTTTTCGCGTTCCTCGGGTGCATTCAACACAATCCGGATGGCAAAAATGTCATATACTTCTTCAAAAGGGACCTCTTTCTTTTTCATCTTGCTCCATATCGAGCTGATTGACTTGGTGCGCGACTGGATGGTAAAGTCGAGGTTGTCTTTTTGAAGTTCTCTCCGGATGGGCTTGGTGAAGGATTGGATGAAGCGGACACGTTCTTCCCTGGTGTCGGCCAGTTTTTGTTGGATGGTTTGGTAGACCTCCGGTTCGGTATATTTCATTGCGAGGTCTTCCAGCTCGCTTTTGATGGTGTGGAAACCAAGTCTGTGGGCCAGGGGGGCAAAAAGGTACAGGGTTTCGTTGGCCACCTTGAGTTGTTTTTTTGGTGGCAGCGACTCCAGCGTACGCATATTGTGCAGGCGGTCGGCGAGTTTGATGAGGATTACCCGGACGTCATCCGAGAGGGTCAGCAGCATTTTCCGGAAGTTCTCCGCCTGGATGGAGGTGGTCTGATCAAAGATGTCGGAGATCTTGGTTAGTCCGTCGATGATGCGTGCCACCTCTTCACCGAAGTAGTCGGTGATGTCCTCCAGGGTGTAGTCTGTATCTTCCACCACATCGTGAAGCAGGGAACAGATCACACTGGTCGCGCCCAGCCCGATCTCCTCCACGGCAATTTTTGCCACGGCGATGGGATGGTAAATGTAGGGCTCACCGCTTTTGCGACGATGGTCCTGGTGCGCTTTGGCAGCAAAGTCAAACGCCTCCCTGATCCGCTTGCGGTCCTCCTTGTTGATGTTATGCCGGCAAACGGTGAGCAGTGAACGGTATTTCTTTAATATTTCAGCGCGTTCCTTTTCTAATGAGATTTCATTCATAAAAATTGACCCCTTGTTGAGGTGAATGTTTTTGAGGCATCCCTGCGACCATTCTGGCGCAAGGTAAAAGCATGCATTGTATCAGGCCGGCCATCAACTGTGCATGCCGGGGCGCAACACAAAATGCGTGCTGGCGGCTGCCAGTGCGATCTCCTCCCAGGCTTTGGCGTCAAACTGGATACATGCAAGTCCGGCATTGGGCATATAGTCCATTTTTTGTTGCATGAAGTTGTTGGCCAGCTGGGTAATGGTCGGGTTGTGTCCCGTGATCATCACCATATCCTGAGCATTGGACATCCCCACAATCAGGTTGTAGAGATCGTCAGTCTGGCCATGATAAACCTTGCTTTCGATCAGGATTTCATGGCGCGGGTAATCCAAAGCCTTGGCGAGAATGATGGCGGTGTCGAGCGCCCTGACAGCAGGACTGGAAATCACGAGACCCGGCGTCCCTGTCTTCTCTCTCAAGGTCACGCCCATACTTTCTGCGGCAGCAATGCCTTCATCAGTCAATGGCCTTTCATGATCCTGGATGGTCCCATGCGGCCAGGAAGCATGTGCATGACGAACCAGCAATAAGGTCTTCACAATAGGTCTGTTTTTGTTTGCCCTGATCAATGTACGACAAAAAAGGTGCCATTCGGCCAAAAATCTTCTTTGCTGCCATCAAGAT
>PUPG01000007.1 GCA_003553005.1 Bacteroidales bacterium | reverse complement strand
TGTTTGTAAAACGCTTCGAGGAGGAAACCAACCTGCGCTGCCACATCGTGATCGACAATTCCTCGTCGATGCACTTTGGCGGAAAAGGCAATCAATCTGGACGAAGCGCGACCAAGCTGGACTTTGCCATCGAATCGAGCGCCGCGCTGATGTACCTGCTCAGGAAACAACGCGATGCGGTCGGACTAAGCATCGTATCGGATCAGATGGAGCTGCACACCCAGGCACGATCCAGCAGCGTGCACCATAAAATGTTGTATGGTCAGCTGGACAAGCTCTACCAGGAGGCTGAAAAAAAGGAGCAGAAGCGCACCAATACGGCGGATATGCTGCACCTCCTGGCCGAAAAGATCCACAAGAGGTCCCTGGTGATCATTTTTTCGGACATGATCGACAATGAAGCCAGTCCGGATAACCTCTTCTCTGCCTTGCAGCACCTGAAACACAACAAGCACGAGGTCATCCTCTTCCACGTATATGAAGGACAGCAAGAGCTGGGCTTCGATTTTCAGAGCCGGCCTTACCGCTTTGTCGACATGGAAACCGGGGAGACGGTCCGGCTCAACCCGGGCGACCTCAAGGGCGATTATGTGGAGCGGATGACGGAATACTTCAACAACCTGCGCCTGAAGTGCATGCAATACAAGATCGACTTCGTGCCTTCTGACATCAACAAAGGCTACGAGGACATCCTGATGTCCATGCTGGTCAAAAGGTCAAAGCTGTACTAATGTACACTGGCTGCCTGGCAATACCGCTACCGGATAAAGCGCAAAAACCTTCCGGGACCCGGATCGGTTGAAAAAGCAGGCAAATAGCGCTATAGCACGTCCACGATCTTCCCGGTGGCGTATGCTCCCTGATCGAGTTTGTTTTTTACTTGTGAGAATGCGTCAAGCGTATATTCCACGTCTTCGAGTGTATGCACCGATGTGGGAATCAGCCGCAGGATGATCATCCCTTTGGGGATCACGGGGTAAGCCACGACAGAGCAGAAGATATTGAAATTTTCCCGGAGGTCGTGCGTCAGGTTGGTGCCTTCGGGGGTGTCACCGCTGAGTACCACCGGGGTGACAGGCGACTGGGTGTTGCCGATGCTGAACCCCCGCTTTTTCAGTCCGTCCTGCAAGGCGTTGGCGATGGTCCACAGTTTTTCACGGAGCTCCGGTTTGTTTTTGATCAGCTCCAGGCGCTTCAAGCCCCCAATGACCAGGGGCATCGGCAATGACTTGGCATAGATTTGGCTGCGCATGTTGTACATCAGGTAGGTGATGATGTCCCTGGGACCCGCCACAAAGGCGCCAATGGATGCAAAAGCCTTGGCAAAGGTTCCGAAAAAAACGTCCACGCCATCCTGCACACCGAAGTGCTCGCCGGTGCCGGCGCCTGTCTCACCCATGATGCCCACGCCGTGCGCATCATCCACAAGCAGCCTGAAATCAAATTCCTTCTTCATGGCCACGATCTCATCGAGCTTGCCAAGGTCACCCGACATGCCAAACACGCCTTCCGTGATGACCAGCACACCGCCACAGGTCTTTTCTGCCAGCCTTGTGGCTCTTTCCAGCTGCTTGCGCAAACTGTCCATGTCGTTGTGCGGATACACAAAGCGTTTGCCCATATGCATGCGCAGGCCGTCAATGATGCAGGCATGCGATTCAGAGTCATATACCACAACATCCTGACGATCCAGTAAGGAGTCAATCACCGAAACCATGCCCTGATACCCGTAATTAAGCAGGTAGGCCGACTCCTTGCCCACAAAATCGGCAAGTTCCTGCTCCAGTTGTTCGTGGTAATCGGTCTGACCGGACATCATGCGGGCGCCCATCGGCAGGGCCATCCCATATTCTGCGGCAGCCCGGGCATCGACTTCACGGATCTCCGGGTCATTGGCCAGGCCGAGATAGTTATTCAAACTCCAGACAAGCTTTTCCTTGCCCTGAAACTTCATGCGATTGGAGATCTCGCCTTCCAGCTTGGGAAAAGTGAAATACCCGTGGACCTGGTCGGCATACTGCCCCAGTGGTCCCATCTTGCTCGTTGCCTTCGTAAAAATATCCGTCATATGCTATTCGTGATTGTGTTCATCAATAAAATCATTGGTATCGTCAATATCTGCAACAAAAATAACAGAATATCCTTTGGAAAACAACATTGCGTGCAATCAGGGCCGCTTCAGATCCCGGGAAGCTAAAGTCCGGGGAAGAAAGCTCCCGGATCCGGACAGAGCTTCCGGTATTGACTTTGTTCGCTGACAAAGGCTACACCAGGAAAGTCTCCCTTGAGGCCCTGCATGTCGGCGATGACCTGGAAATGCAGATGGGGCGGCCAGTCCCCGTTGGCGGGGGCGTCCCCCACATGACACAGGACGGTGCCTTTTTCTGCCGGCATGCCCTCCCGGAGATTTTCCAGCGATGCTTCAGACAAGTGGCCGTAAAGGGTAAAGAAGTTTTCACCGGCCAGCTCGTGGGCCATGATGATGGTGGGACCGTAATCACCAAATTGATCGTTATGCTGAAAGCTGTGCACCTTGCCGTCCAGGGGAAGATAAACCGGGGTCCCTGCGGCGGTCCACACATCGATGCCGAGGTGAATGCTCCGGGCTTCCTCTGCTTTTCCTGCAAAAAGCGGGCTTCGGCGGTATACCTCCCTGTCCTCAAGATAACCGCCGTAAGCGTAAAGAAAACCTTTCTTCTGCATCTCCTCAAAGATCATTCGCCCCAGGCTATGGGTGTTGGAATAATCCAGGTGCTTCATTTTTGGATTGGCGGCGGAGAGGTCCAGGACCAATGTATTGTCCCGCTGCAAATCGGGTTCAAACAGCGCATGAAAGCCCTGGCTGTGTTTGGCGAGAAAAGTATCTGTGATCATCAGCGGTATTTTTCCTTAAACATTTTTTCCAGTGCATACATGTCATCCCGGTGGTTGGCTGCTTCCAGGAAGTCAAGTGCCTTAGCCGCTTTTTCCATCTGCCGTTTGCTTTGCTGAATGGCTTTTTGCAGCTGCTCCTTACTCATATACTGGACAACCGGGTCTGCAGCCACATCTACGGTATCCTTGCCCGCATAAGCTTTGGTTTTGCCCTGGGCATCCACTACGGCAGTCTGGCCGTGAATGGCCTCAACCGATTTTTGGATCTGTGCCGGCGTGATCTGGTGTTCTGCATTGTACCTGAGCTGTTTTTCACGCTTGCGGTTGGTTTCATCGATGGCAGCCTGCATCGAACGGGTGATGCGGTCGGCGTACATGATGACGCGGCTGTTGATGTTCCTGGCTGCCCGTCCGGCCGTCTGGATGAGCGACCGCTCAGAACGCAAGAACCCTTCGTTATCGGCATCCAGGATGGCCACCAGGGAGACTTCCGGGAGGTCGAGTCCCTCACGGAGGAGATTCACGCCGATCAGGACATCAAAGTTGCCCAGGCGGAGGTCACGCAGGATTTCCACCCGTTCCAGGGTGTCAACGTCTGAGTGGATATACCGGCATTTCACACCGGCATTGGTCAGATATTTGGTCAGCTCTTCGGCCATCCGCTTGGTCAGCGTGGTGACCAGGGTGCGTTCGCCCTTGTCGCTGCGCTGGTTGATCTCTTCAAGCAAGTCATCGATCTGGTTCAGACTGGGACGCACTTCAATGGGCGGTTCAAGCAGTCCGGTGGGCCTGATGACCTGTTCCACCACCACGCCTT
>PUPG01000041.1 GCA_003553005.1 Bacteroidales bacterium | reverse complement strand
TGGCTATTGGCTATTGGCTATTGGCTATTGGCTTTTGGCCATTTGACATCGCTTTTGGCTAATGGCTGTTGACAACAGGATATTAGCAACAGGCTGTTAGCTGCTGGTTGTCAGTTAGATTGATATTTAGACTTTTGGACATTAACCTTATCTGAACCATGGATTTTTTGCCTGATCACCTGGAAGCATACGCCCTGGAGCATTCCAGCGAGGAAAGTGAAGTTTTGAAACAATTGAACCGCGAAACCCATGCCAAGGTATTGCGGCCCAGGATGCTCTCCGGACATTTGCAGGGTCGCTTGCTGGCTTTCATCAGCAGAATGCTGAAACCCGCGCGGATATTGGAGCTTGGCACTTACACCGGCTATTCTGCCATATGTCTGGCAGAAGGCCTGCAGCCACAGGGAAAGATAGATACCATTGATCATAATTCTGAGCTGGAGGATTTTGCCACACATTATTTTAAGCTGGCTGGCATCCGCGACCGGGTGGTTCAGCACGTGGGAGAAGCGCTGGACGTGATTCCAGCCCTGCAAGGGCCGTATGACCTGGTCTTTATGGATGCCGACAAAACGAATTACCGGCGGTATTTTGACCTGATTTACCCTAAAATGCGCAATGGGGCGGTATTGCTCGCTGACAATGTGCTATGGAGTGGAAAGGTGCTTGACAAGGCCTGTCAGAATGATGAAGAAACCCAGGGGATCATCCGGTTTAACGAATACATCAGGAATCATTCCGGCGTACAACATCTGCTGCTGCCGGTCCGTGATGGAGTGATGCTGGTGGAAAAAACGGGTAAAGGTTAATCAAACGAATCAGGCAGCGTTGACAAGAAACTAATTATTTTCCGGGCGCTGGAAAAGTTCCTGGATGCTGGTGTTGATGGAAAAATGATTGGGCGCACCAGCCAGGTGATGGTTGGATCTGCCGTAGTTAAGCTGAAATCTTGATATCCTGACACCGAAACCCCAGGAAAAACCTACCGTGGATAACCGGCTTTCCACCTTCATTTCCTGCCTTCTGCGATAGTTATATCCCACGCGGAAACTGAAACTCTCGAGGGGGGTAAACTCCACGCCCACCACCACATGGCGCATCAGGTTATCGGCCAGATCCCCTACCCTGTCCTGGAAATTCTGGTCCTCTTCCTCCTCTTCGCCGGTGAAGTGATCTGGCAACAAAACCGGTGTATCGTAAGTCAGGTCGTAGTTGTGCAAGTTGTTGGCCACCACGGAAAACTGAAATGGGGCATTTTCGAGTTTTTTGCTTACGCCCAGCACCAGGTCAAATGGCAGGGGTTCGCGATTGCCGTCGTGATATTGCGTGATCTGCGTCCCCAAGTTACGCGCCACCAGGGAAGCCGCTAGCAGCCTTTCCTGGTTGTGGTAAGAAAAAGCAATGTCGGTGGCTATGCCGAACGACTGATGGTCATGAAAGGAGGAATAAATCAGTTTCAGGTTGCTTCCTATGGCAAACTGCTCATTCAGGGCACGTCCCCAGCCCACCTGAAAACTGTATTCGCCTGCGGTGAATTGTCCCGTCACCTGTCCAAATTCATTGGCCTCCACAAAGCTGCCATAGTCGATGTATTGAACAGAACCGCTGAAGTGCCCCAGTCTTTCCACATGGTGGGTGAACGCCACGGTGCCGTAATTGATGTCGTCAAAATAATCTACTATGTTGAGCGACAAGTGGTTATCGTGATCCTGGCTAAGCATGGAAGGGATCATCAGGGACATTCCCAGGTCGGGTTCAAACACCGGAAAGCCATACCCACCGAGTGCTGTCATCCGGGCAGTTTGTGAGAGGTTGAGAAACTCATATACGCGGCCACTTTGCCTTTGGGAAAAACCGTTGAGGCTAAAGAACAATAGCAAAAGTACGGTGAGAAATGTATGCTTTTTCAATAACACGAACGCAAAATTAAGGTGGTTTGCTAACAAAAACGGTTACAGCAGGCAATTATTTTATTTGTCTGCCCCACGGGGCAAAAAAATCATGCCTGGCTGCACAGGGTGCGGTGAATGTCGTTCACTTGCGGGATTAACGCCTGCTGACCATCGTTGATGATGATCAAGTCGGCATGCTTCCCTTTTTCTGCTTCCGGCATCTGGTGTTTTGCGCGTTGCCTGACCTGGTCGGCACTGGCACCATCCCGTTCGCACACCCGCTTGATCCTAACCGCTTCGGGCGCCTGCACGAGGATGATCTTATCCAGGTATTTATGCTGCCCGCTCTCGATCAGGATGGCTGCCTCCTGGATCACATAAGGCGCTCCTGTTTGTTTAGCAGCCCAGCGCTGGAAGTCGGATCTGACTAGTGGGTGGATGAGGGCATTCAGCTGGCTGAGCCTTTTCCTGTCACTGAAAACCAATGAAGCCAGCTTCTTACGGTCGATGCCTCCCTCCCCGTTCAGCACACTGTCGCCAAATGCATCCCTGATTGCATTCCTGACATCCGGCGTTTTCAGGAAGTATTTTCCCCGTTCGTCCGCATAATAGACTGGCACGCCCAGTTGTCTGAATAGCTGGCATACGGTTGTTTTGCCGCTTCCAATATTGCCTGTTACTCCTACTAGCATCATGACCATTTCCTTATTCCAGGATGACATAGTCCACACTTGATGGCCGGATATTCAGCACCTCCACAAAAGCGGGATAGTTGTCAAGCCTGACATGCAGGCGGTCAGCGTTCGACAGCTCTGCCTGCGGGCAGGTAACGCTGACCTCGAACATGTTTTCGTTTACGACCCGGTAATCCCGCAAGGCCACGAGGTAGACCAACTCCACTTGCGCGGGAAATAATCTTAGCTGCCCATCTTCCAGTGGTTGCGGGCAGTCAATGCTGATCGGCAGGGATATGGAGGCTTCCGTGAATTCCTCTACGGGAATGTGCAGCCGGATCTGCTGTTCATCAGCCTGAACGAGACTGGAAGGGAGCTCCAGGTCCAGGGTTTTTCGCACGGAAGACCGGATATCCTGTTGCTGCCAGAACCTGGTGCGGATGACCTCCATCGTGTCCAGCATGGTTTTTGGCCCGGTCACCGACACGCTGTCAGGCGTAACGGTTTGATCCCCATAGGGCCCAAAGCGTTTCTCGAAAGAGATATCCTTATTTAGCTCCACAGGAAGTTTTTTGGTAATGGCCGGTACCACTTCCACGTGGACAGTATCCGGGAATACCTGGCGAACGTTGGCCCAGTCGCCATATTTCTCATTGAGCCTGTTTTCCAATTCTTCGGCCGTGATGAAATGTCCTGCCTGGTTGTTTCTCTGGATTGTGGGAAGCTGATCTGCTTCCAGGAAGAGGGTATCGTCCTGGGTGAAGTAACGTTCTGTGATCAGCCTCAGGCCGGTTGTCTCAAGGATAAACCGGAATGTGCTGTCGCTCTGATTAACCCCGGTCTTGCCTTCAGGAAAATCCTGGATGATGAGGTATTGCTGGAATGTGGATTCGTTTTCTTGCGAAAGCTTGGTAAAAAGCCAAAACATGGCGCTGCACAGCAGACACAACACAAATATGTGGAGTCTGCGTTTGCTTGCCGCCTCACGGGGCGTTAACGCCTTTTTTTTTCGCAATAAAAACTTCCAGTTCATCAGCGTCTGTCACCGAGCTGCTCTGAGGCACCCTCCATGGCGATGGCTGATTTCTGCACGCGGAAACGGGTACCGTCTTCCACTTCCAGGGTAAAGCTTTGCTCCTG
>PUPG01000210.1 GCA_003553005.1 Bacteroidales bacterium | reverse complement strand
GAAGTAAGAAGTAAGAAGTAAGAAGTAAGAAGTAAGAAGAAGAGCGCTGGTTACAAACTACTTTATAATAATTGCAAAAAACATTGCATGCCCGGACTTTTCGAATTTTTGACTTTTTGACATTTCGACAAAACTTTAAAAATATGAAGGAATTACGATTAATGAAAGGCAACGAGGCTTTGGCTGAGGCTGCCATCAGGGCAGGTGCCGATGCGTATTTTGGCTATCCCATCACGCCGCAGTCTGAAGTCATTGAATACCTCATGCGTGAGAATCCTGCCGACCGTACCGGGATGCAGGTGTTGCAGGCAGAAAGTGAGGTAGCGGCCATCAATATGATATATGGTGCAGCCGGATGTGGTAAAAAAGCCATGACCTCCTCATCCAGTCCTGGAATCAGCTTGAAGATGGAGGGGATATCTTACATCGCAGGTGCAGAGCTGCCTTGTGTGGTCGTGAACGTCGTTCGCGCCGGTCCCGGTCTGGGTACGATCCAGCCCTCTCAATCTGACTATTTTCAGGCCGTAAAAGGCGGGGGGCACGGCGACTACAAAATGATTGTGCTGGCCCCAGCTACCGTGCAGGAAAGCGTGGATTACGTCAAGCTCGGATTTGAGCTGGCTTTCAAATACCGCAACCCGGTCATGATCCTGTCTGACGGCATCATCGGACAAATGATGGAGAAGGTGGAGCTCTTTGAGCAACAACCCCGGAGCACAGAAGAACATGATTGGGCTACCGTGGGTAAGAAGCCAGGTAAAGACAGCGTGATCGTAACCTCCCTGCAGCTGCAGTCGGAGGAGCAGGAAAAGGTAAACCTCAGGCTGCAGGCCAAATACCGGGAGATGGAAAAGAACGAAGTGCTTTACGAAACCCATCAATGCGAAGATGCTGAATACCTGTTCGTCGCTTTTGGTTCCTGTGCCCGCATCACCAGGAAGGCAATGGAAATGGCGCGTAAGAAGGGCATCAAGGTGGGACTCATCCGGCCACAGACGCTTTATCCCTTCCCCGCAGCGGCCATCCATAAGCTGGCTAAGCAGGTTAAGGGCATCATGACGGTCGAAATGAATGCCGGTCAGATGGTTGAAGACGTCAGGCTTGCCGCCCAGGGAGAAGCACCTGTGGAATTTTATGGCCGTTTTGGTGGCATGATCCCCAGCCCGGATGAAATATTCAATGCGTTCGAACAAAAAATGATCGGAGGATAATCTATGTCTGAAAGCAATATCATCAACCCCGAAAACCTGGTATACGACAAGACCAGTGTGATGACAGACCGAGTGCTGCATTACTGTCCAGGATGCGGACATGGTACCGCCCACAGGATGCTGGCTGAGGCAATTGACGATTTGGGAATTCAGGGCGACACCATCGGTGTGGCCCCGGTAGGATGCTCCGTGCTGGCCTACTATTATTTCGATGTGGATATGCAGCAAGCCGCCCACGGGAGGGCTCCCGCAGTAGCTACCGGAATCAAGCGAACCATGCCCGAAAAATATGTCTTTACCTACCAGGGTGATGGCGACCTTGCGGCAATCGGAACAGCCGAGACCATTCATGCCTGTAACCGTGGTGAAAACATCCTGATCGTATTTATCAACAATGGAATTTATGGGATGACCGGAGGTCAGATGGCCCCAACCACCCTGGAAGGCATGAAAAGCTCAACCTCTCCCAGGGGACGTGACATCCAAAGCATGGGTAACCCCTTGAAAATCACCGAACTTGTTGCTCAGCTGCCTGGCACCTATTACGTGACACGGCATTCGGTACACAAGCCTGCCAATGCCCGGAAAGCCAAAAGGGCACTGAAAAAGGCCCTGGAGTATCAGAAGCAGAACAAGGGAACATGCCTGGTGGAGATCGTTGCCAACTGTCCCTCCGGATGGAAGATGACACCGGCACAGTCCAATCAATGGATGGAAGAAAACATGTTTCCATTCTATCCATTGGGAGATATCAAAGTGCCGTCTGAATAATCAGCCGGATATGTTGAACTGCGAACAATTCTAAACACCTAATGATATGAGTGAAGAAATTATTATAGCCGGTTTTGGGGGGCAGGGAGTGCTCTCCATGGGCCAAATCATTTGCTACAGTGGTGTGATGCAGGGCAAAGAAGTGAGCTGGATGCCTTCCTACGGACCTGAGATGAGAGGCGGAACAGCCAACTGCACGGCCATTATCAGCGACGAACAAATCAGTTCCCCGGTGCTTACCGAATTCGATACCGCCATTGTCCTGAACCAGCCATCCATGGATAAGTTTGAAGACGCCATCAAGCCCGGTGGCCTGCTTATCTATGAGGAAAACGGGATGACGCGGAAGCCGCGAAGAAAAGATATTCACATTTGTGCCATCGCAGCTTATGACGAATCCGTGAAGATGAACAACACCAAAGTCTTTAACATGATCGTCATCGGTGGTTTCCTTAAGGTTAAACCCATCATCGAGCTGGAGAACGTGATCAAAGGCCTGGAAAAAGTGCTTCCTGAACGCTATCATCACCTGATTCCGTTAAATGAGGAAGCCATTCACCGGGGCATGAACATTATCAAGGAGGAGCATCAGGCCGAATAATGTTTGCCGTTGTTCCTTGCTGAAGGCTTGCTTCCGGAGTGCAGTTCCTGTGAATATGCTCCGGGGGCAAGCCTTTATTTTTCAGGTCCCCGGGCTTATGACCCGGATATAAACACAGGTCCTATGTATAAGATTCCGCTCGAACTGATCCGAATGGACCCGGGTGGCTGCCATTTGATGCTGCACGCCATCATCAATGACTGGAAAGCCAATGTGTTGATCGATACCGGGGCATCCAAGTCGGTGATGGACATTTCCCAGGCTGAAAAATACCTTGACCACCCGGAGGTCAAAGCCTTTGAAAACCATTTTACCGGCATGGGCGCCGCAAAAATTGAAACCTGGTATACCATCATCCCGGCCATAAGCATTGGCCCTGCCAACATCCGGGATATGCAGATCCTGCTGATCGACATGCATGCCATCCGGCAATCCTATGCACGCCACGATTTGCCACGCATCGATATGGTGATGGGCGGGGATCTGTTGCTTCAACTAGGTGCGGTCATTGATTATCCCAACAGGATGCTGATTGTTAACACATAGGTGTTTTGGTTTGAGGTTTGAGGTTTGAGGTTTGAAGTTTGAAGTTTGAAGTTTGAGGTTTGAAGTTTGAAGTTGGGTGCCAGGAACACTTCACATTGACACTGATCTTCAATAGTATCGGGGAACTTCAGTCCCAAACCTCAAACCTCAAACCTCAAACTTCAAACCTATTATTATAGATTGTATGAGATATTTTTTCCTTTTGAGAAAAAATTCAATTAACTTTGCGGTCGCTTTTTAAAAATGAACAGATTACATAAATTGCAACAACATGCAGAATAAAGGTTTGATAAGATTTTTTGCCATTGCCTTTGCATTGGTATGCCTTTACCAGCTTTCCTTTACCTATTTTGCCAGGAAGGTGGAGAGGGACGCCGAGAGCTATGCACGAAGCGAACGTTACGTGGAACAAGCTCGTGAGCTGGCCAAAGGTGATGAAGCCCTGGAGATGTATTACCTGGACTCCATTGCCGGTGTGGCCGAGCAATTTTACCTGGATTCCATGATGAACCAGACGGTTTACAACCTTGGATTTCAGAGTTATACTTTTCGGGAGACCAAAGAACGGGAGCTGAACCTGGGGCTCGACCT
>PUPG01000243.1 GCA_003553005.1 Bacteroidales bacterium | reverse complement strand
TTACCTGACTACCTGAACGCGTTTGGTCACTGTTCCGGTTTGGGTGGTCAATTGAATGAAATAGACGCCATGGTTGAATCCGGAAACGTTTATTTCATAGTAGACAGCATCCGTTTCGGCGCTGTAAACGACCTGTCCCAAAATATCCACGATCCGGACCTGGGAGAAGTTGGTGTTAGATTCAATGTAGAGGGCAGCCCGAGCCGGGTTGGGCCAGATCTCTGTCACCACTTCAGAAACCTCTCCTACTGCCACATCATCGTCGTGCAAGACCACTTCGACGTCGGTGTCCTCAGTCACCATGATTTCGTCTTCGACGGTTAGATAACCGTCTTTTTCAACGACATAATGATAGGTGTCAGGTTCCACCTCTTCAATCACATAGTGGCCGGCGTCATGAGTTACGCCATCAAAAGTAATGATGGCATCTTCAATGGCCTGACCATCTTCATCAATTATGTCAAATGAGACAATGAACTCAGGGAGGTCACCTGTTTCAAATACATCATCGATCACGGTGTCATCAGCGATTTCGACTTCCCTGTTGGGGTCTCCGGGCCATTCGGCGCCATCCCAACCTTCGCCGATAAGGTCGGAGAAGTATTTGTATTCATGGCTGCCGGCTTCCAGCATCAGGGTCATGCTGTATATATATGGATCTGTACTGGTAAGCTCCATCACGGATTCGGGTTCGCCTGGTTCATCCCAACCGAACATGGTTCCGGTCATGAAGATGTGATGCTCATCTGCATCAAACCCCCAAAGCTGACCACCTTCCACGGCATTGGTAATATCCACATTAAAGGTTACTTCAAACACATCCGGTTCTCCTTCGATGTCAAAATCAATCGTCACAATTTCGGACTCTCCGGTCGTGTAAACTGTCTGCACGCCCGCTGTGTGTTCTCCGCCGGGCAAATCCGTAAACAGGTATTCGGTTTCGCTGATTTCTTCTGCTACGAGGTCATCGTTAAGGTAGACGTTGAAGCCAAGGAAGGCTTTATCATGGCGCTGTGGCATATTCGGAGGATCTGTCTCCCTTGGTTCGTTCAGCGGGATATAGATTGGTGCCGGGCCATCATTCGTTACGATTTGCTGCTTGTCGTAACTCACTTCGCCAAGATCAATACCTATGCCGCGCAAGAGGTAGTTCACTTCAAAATCCCAGTTTTCGATCGGGGTGAAGTCAGAGCTGGCATCCGTGATGTCGAACACACCAAACTGCGTGCCGGGCACAAAGTCCCAGGGTTCACCTACCCCGTCGTCGGTCGCCAATCCCAGGAACCCATCGTAGCTGAGTCCGATGAAAAATCCATCAGGTGCCTCGACCGGCTCTGAGAACACATAAGTGTTCCATTCATTGTCATTATTCGGGATGTCTTCAGCGGTATACTTCACGTTATTCCTATCGGGCAGGCCATTGGCATCCAGTCCGAGCACCCATACTTTCACCGTGTTGTGCGGTCCGCCTTCGGAGGTAAGCTGCCAGGTCATCTCATCGAGGATGGCATTGTGGTAGTGTACGGCGCCCATCACGCTGTTCCAGTCTCCCTGGAATCCCAGCTGACCGTCTACTTCGCCATCGTCATACCTGAACTCGGCAATTTGTGTCGGGTCGGCCCAGGTCAGGAGTGCTTCGCCGGGTTCCATATCCTCAGTCTGGACTTCGAGGTTAGCTGGTTCAAGGATGTGATCCATCATGTGCACATCGATGTGTACGTCCCCGTCATCCACGGTGAAGTCCACTTCTTCGGCCACATAGCCTGCCATGGTGACGTGTGCGGTGTATGCGCCCTGTGGGAGGGTGATGCTGGCTTCTCCGTCCGCATCCGTATGCAGGGGATCAAAGCCTTCGATGGCGATCGTGGCATCTTCAATGGGGGCTTCTTCATCCGAATCCTCCATTACGGTAAAATGCGCATCATACACATCCAGCATGGCGAAGTTGGCTGTCAGCGTCACATCCTCGGCAGGCATGTCGTACTGGAAGGCAGGCTGTGTGCTGACCACATTGTCGTCTTCATCCGTCCAGTCGATGAATTCATGATACAGGTCAGGCTCAGCAGAGATGGCCACAGTAAAGTCCTCGGGATAGGATCCTGCTCCATAAACGGCACCAGCATCTTCGGGATTCATTTCCAGTTGCAGTTCGAAGAAGTCCATGTCCATCGGCATGATGTGGGTAATGTGCCTGCCTTGTCCGCTAATGACGGTTTCTATCAGTTCGTTATCGCGGTTGATGATGTGCACGCCGCCGCTGTTGGTGACCATGATGTTTTCATTGCCCAGCTCTTTTACCCCGCGCAATCCGGTTACTGCGTCGTAATAGCCGACCTGGTTACCTTCGCTGTCGAATTCATATACACCAGAAGGTGCAGAAAAGTTGGTCACCAGGACATTGCCATTGTCGAGTTCTTCCAGCTGCTGTGGGAAAGCCAGTCCGGTGGCGAACATCTCAATGAAATCTCCGTCGGCATCATACCGATGCACTCCACTTGAGCCGCTGGCACTTACCAGGTAGTCATTGGTATCTTGCCGGTAGATGATTGACCACGGACCGTCGAGACCGCCAGCATCATTATCTATGAAATTACCTATATACTCGCCGTCCGTATCAAACATGGCTACGGAGTTTGCGTTGCCACCAGATGAAACGGTAACGAGCAGGTTCCCGTTTGGCTTCATGTGTATACCCCGGATGTTTTGCAGGATTGAGTCGTCCTGACCATCAGCAGGAGCAAAGGTTTGTTCAAACTCTCCATCCAAATCAAACTGTTGCACGAGTCGCATGGTCTGGTCCGACACAAGGAAGCTCGTACCTGTGAAATTCCACAGGACCTGGATGGGTGTGGTAAGGTTTGTGTCGTCGCTTGGGAAGAAAAATTCATCCACCAGCTCTCCGTCCTGCGGGTCAAAGGCCATAACCTTCTCATCGCCGCTTTCGGGGACCAGCAAAAGGCCCATGGGTGGGATGAAATCGAGAATGGATTCACCATCGGCATTTACCAGGCGCTCCCCGGCCAGGGGGTCAATGCCCTTTTCCTCATAGTATTCCCAGTCAATGTCCTGGTGGACTTCCTGGAAATCTCCGCTGCCTTGTGAAAAAAGGGCAGTCGATAAGAATAACAACAAGATTGTGCATAGTAAATTTTTGTCCTTCATAAGTTTAGGTTTAATTGTTGGTTAATAGATGGGGGTTTTTGGTTTGG
The DNA here is from genome assembly GCA_003553005.1 of Bacteroidales bacterium. The sequence goes on along the minus strand of PUPG01000243.1, from coordinate 515 downwards.
ATTAGTAGAAAGCCGCAGTAGTAGCGACATATTGTTTTAGCCACATACTTTGATTCATGGGTGGTATAGCTGCATCTGTTTGCATAAAGCCATGACCAATATAAAGGATTTTTATGAGTTAGACAAGTTTTTCGCATGTGTTGTTTCCCTGGGGTCGGTTTTTACGGGCAGGCGTGCCATTTTTTCTACTTCGAGGGAGGGATGGTTGTATTCTTGGGTGACCACGCCCTTTAGCAGGTATATCCCGCTTCCGCGGAAAGGATGGCTTCGGACGCTTTCCGGGAAATGGACGGTGTCAAAGAAGTTTCCCTGGTGGTCGAGAAAGCACCCAAAATACATGATTTCCTGCTTGATGGTGCGCACGTACTTGGTGTTGACCAGCCATCCGACCATCCGGATGCTTTTCCCTTTGTGTGCCGCCATGTGGCGGGCATCGGTGTCGCCGCGAAAACGCGTTTGCAAAAGGTCAAAGGGGCTGATGCTCAGGGTGAAGCCCAGCAGCTCCAGTTCGTCGT
>PUPG01000145.1 GCA_003553005.1 Bacteroidales bacterium | reverse complement strand
TGAACATGGTGTAATAGCGGGCTACGCCATATACCGTGCTTTTGGTCACGCCCAGGTGACGGGCCGCTGCTTCCAGGGCCTCTTCCGTAATGTAGTTTTCAGGATGCGCATCCTGGAGGGCATGTAAAATATGCAGCAGGTTGTGTTGCTTTGGCTCAAACTGCTGGATGATCTCTTGTGTGGACATAGCTTATGGGTTTTTCTTATACTGGCTGGGTGGGTGAAGAGGCGCTCGGGTGGTGATGAGGACTTGCCTGATCTTGTTTTGATGGCTGTTTATGATGTCTTGACATGCTGAAAAAAAGCTAAAAACCCAAAGGGGTGATGCTTTTGTTGCAACGGATGTGCAAGTGCCCGTTGCCAATCACCATATCGCATATGTGGCTGCCAAATTACAAATAATTGGTTAAACAGATACCATATCTAGATACTAAAATGTCTGAAAGTCAGCAGTTTTTATTTAGACTGTTTTCGTGGTACCCTCGTCCAGGTACACAATGAGCTTTTTTACAGCCGGGTATCCCATTTGCTGTAAAATGGCGGCATAGGCTTCCATTTGCTGTTGGTGGGATGCGTGGGCTTTGCCGGACTTGTAGTCGATGATGGCGGTTTCCTTTTCCAGGAAGACCACCCTGTCGGGGCGGTAGAACCTCCCATCCTGGTCCATGAGTCCGGCCTCTGTCTTCACCCGTGCTCCCTTGGCAAAACAGGGTGCCAGCACCGGATCATTGAGCAGCCTGGAAATGTTGTCTTTCCACCTGGCGGCCTGTTGCCCGCTGATCTCACCATTGGCTTGCATCCGGTCGATCACGGGTGCGATGTCTTCCGGGTGGTGGATCTCTTCCATGGCCCGGTGAAGCAGATTTCCCCTTTGCATCGGGTCTTCCTTGTCGAACAGGATGCTGCGTTCTTTCTGGTGCGAGCGCATCCGCAGGTTGCGGCTCCACAAGCCGGAAAGCATATGCCGGAAAGGCTGCTCTGCTTGCTTTTGCTGGTCCTGGCTTTTTCGTGACGGCTGTTCAAAACGCCCCCGGGTAAAGGTGTTTTCCGCTGTGGGTGCTGCACTTTCCTGGCTGAAAAAGTCGTGAAGCATGCCGTGCACACTCAGCGGGTCATGTTTTTTTTCTGGTTGTTTGGCGATGATGAAGAGCTTTTCAACAGGCCGTGTAAAGGCCACATAGGTGGCATTCAGCATGTCCAGGAAGGTTTTGGCCTGTTCCCACGCCAGATCCTGTTCAAAACCCGTTCCCCCGAGGTCTTTTTTGGTCATCCGCAGGTATTGCACGGGCGGATCCTGGATCCCGGAACGCCTTTCATCCGTCCACAAGCCGCTGCGGGTGAGCCTGTTGGGTTTTTTGTCTGCGAAGGGATGAATCACCACCGGAAACTGTAGTCCTTTCGACTTGTGTATGGTCATCACCTGGACTGCCTCCACGCCTTCGGGCACCACGATGGAATGGTTTTTCCCTTTCTCTTCCCACCATTCGAGAAAATCATCATAGGTGAGCGCGTGCCGGTGGGTGAATTCAAAGATGGCATCCATAAAGAAAGCCACAAAGGGATCAGGTGGCGTTTGCGTGGAAAAAAAGATGCGCACCAGGGTTTCGCAGGTATCATAGATGTTCAGGTGCGTGAAGTCTTTGAAGGAAAAGGGGATGTCGAGGTGGTGCAGGACCTTCTCCACGCCGTCCATGGGCGTGGATTCGCCTGGCCCGTTGTGCTGCTTACCCGTAAGTCCGGCCATATGCAGACATTCGTGCAGTTCCAGTGACGTGCCGAGTGCCCCGGAGCGGTGCAGCAGCGTGATCATCTCGACTGCCGCAATGGCGTCTTCTGGATTGGCAAGCAGGCGCAGGGTGGCCAGAAACACATTCACCTCATCGGAATGGCTGAGCAGGAGCGACTCTTCCGAAATCACCGGGATGTGGTGCTTCAGCAGTTCCTGGGCTACCAAGCTGCCCTCCCGGTGTGCCCGGCACAATACGGTGATGTCGCTAAGCGCATGCCCTGCCTCGCGACAGGTGTTGATGGCATCCAGCACAGCCGCCAGTTGCGCTTGTTCATAATCCTGGCGATCCGTGCCATCAAGGAAGCGAACCGACACATATCCTTCGGGCTTGTTCGGACGTTCCTTTTGCTCCACCTTGCCGTAAATGCTTTGCAGGTCCTCGTGCAACAGGGTTTTGGCAAAGCTGAAAAACGCGTTGTTGAAATGCACGACGGACCTGGCGGAGCGCCAGTTATAAGGCAGCGGGACCTGCTCGAAGTTATTGGCAAGCGCCACTTCCCATTCTGACTTACTCACGCTTCGTATGCCTTGGGTCAGCCTGGGCAGGTTGGCAAACTGTTCGACATCGCCATTCCGGAAACGGTAAATGGCCTGCTTGCCGTCACCCACCACCAGGCTTTTGTGTCCCCCTGCCAGCGCATTGGATACCAGGGGCAGCAGGTTTTGCCATTGCAGCAGGGAGGGGTCCTGGAACTCATCAATCATATAATGCTGGTACCGTTCGCCAAGCCTTTCATAGATGAATGGAACCGGTTGTTCGGCGATGATGGCGGATATGCGTTTGTTAAAGTCGGAAATATGCAGCGTGACCTCTTCCGTCTTGATCTCCTCAACCATCCGCTCCACCTCGCTCAGCAGGGCAAGGGGGTAAATCGTGGCCAGCAAGGCGTGTGCACAACGGTAAGTCTCCAGTTCGTGCGAAGCAATCTGCTGGATGGCTTCAAAGTGGCCAATAAGCTGATCTTTGATGCGTTCAATGGCGGTTTTTTCCTCGTCCGTGGCTTTGCCTGCAAACCATTTGTCTTCATTGATGGTTTTTGCGGCAGTTTTGCCGGGCTCAATCTTTTCGCGGACACGGCCAGCGGCCATATGTTGGAAATAGGCCACAATGCCCCTGTTTCCCTGGTAAAAGGCCTGGGCAGTAAGCCCTTGCCCCCTGATCAGGTCAAGCGCAGCCTGGCCCTCCTGCTGAATCCGCCTTTCAAATGACTGCACGGATTGTCGCAAATTGCCGGCTGCCTGGCCGAAGTCCTCCAGGGGGATGTCTTTCAGTTTTTCGACGTAGGGGGCGCTGTCTTCGTCCACCAGGTTGAAAGCCAGTTGGGTGATCCTGTTTTCAATGCGTGTATCCTCTTCCTGGTCTGCCTGGGAAAGGATAAAGCTGATCAGCAAGCGGGTAAGGGTTTCATCCTGTCCGGCCTGTTTGATCAGCAAATCGACAGCCTTTTTCAGCAAACTGCCGGTGTCCAGTTCCACCTCCACATTATGGGGAATGTGCAGGTCGAAAGCGAAGGACCGGATCACCCGGTGGACGAAGCTGTCGATGGTGCTTACCGCAAAATCGGTATAATGATGGAGCACAAGCTTCAACACCCTGCCGGCATTGGCTATCAGGTGTTCCTCTGTGGGGATGATGCGCCGCGTGTCCTCGCTGGCATCCTCCTGGTAATCCTTGGTAAGGTGTGCAATGAGCTTCCGGCCATCGTCGTCACCCGGATCCTGCGCCTGTGAAATGGCGCCCAGTGCACCGATGATGCGTTCTTTCATTTCGGCGGCAGCTGCATTGGTGAAGGTGATGGCAAGGATATGCCGGTATCGCGATGGATCCAGCAAGACCAGCTTCAGGTATTCTTTCACCAGGGTGTATGTTTTCCCGCTTCCGGCTGCAGACTTGTATACGAGAAAGTTTTTGGGCATGGGGTTAGTCTTTGGGTAAGCGTAAAGAT
>PUPG01000180.1 GCA_003553005.1 Bacteroidales bacterium | reverse complement strand
TCGCCGGGCATCTCGTTGCTGATGTAGTTGACGAACTTCCACACCTCCCTGACATCGTTCACATGCACGTCATAGGGTTCATAGATGGGGTTCAGGGAATACAGGCGCAGGGTGCCGTTCTTTTTGATCTTGTTTTCCACCACCTTAAACACCACGCCATCATCCAGGGTGTGGATGACATAGGCATGACGGTCGCGGATCAGATGCCAGTTCTGCACGAATTCGCAAGTTACCCATGAGCCTTCCGGGATGGGCAGCATGCTGTCTCCTGAGACCTGGAAGCTGCGATACTTTTTTTGTTTGGACAAAAAAGGCATCTGGAAGGTAGGCAACACCTTGATGAATTCAGGGTCGGCAAAGCCTGCCCGGTATCCGGCTTTGGCCTTTTCCGACACCATTTCGATATTCTCTTCATTGTCGCGATCGACCGTGGTGGCCAGCACACGCAAATCACCGCCAGTGAGGTATACGTCATAACCACGCTCCAGTTGCGACAGCTGGCTTTCCTGCAGCGTGGCCAGATCCGTTTTCACCAGGGTGTCAATCGACACATTAAAATACCCCGAAAAACTGACCAGGGTTTCCAGGCCCGGCTGCGCTACGCCATTTTCGTAGCCGCTCAACGTTGATCGCTTCAGGCCGAGGGCATGCGCCACATCGTCCTGGGTGCGCCCCCGGCGCTTGCGTAAAAGCTTGATGTTTGATCCGAAATGTTCCATAATAAAGGACAAAAAGACAAAAGGACAAAAAGACGAAAGGACAAAAGGACGAAATGTCGAAATGTCGAAATGTCGAAATGTCAAAAAGCCGAACGTCAAAAAGTCACAAGATGTGACATCTGGTTGTTGTTTTTTTGTTTATATTATAATCAGTTTTCTGATTATTTTTTAATCAAAGATACATGTTTTTTTGTAAATACACAACAAAATGAAAGTTTTTCTGCCGGATAACCAAGACAGATTTTTGCTTTAGACACTGGATAACGGGGGTTGGGAACTGAGCGATGAGAACCGGGAGCTGAGAACTGGGAGCTGAGAGCTGCAACTGGGAGCTGGGAGCTGGGAGCAAGTCAATGAAACCAGGCTCAACTTGTATAAGGTTTGAAGCTTGAAGTTGCCTCGGGTAACCTCAAACTTCAAACCTCAAACCTCTTTAACCCCTTAACCCCTTAACCCCTTAACCCTTTAACCCATTAACCCTATGACTTTTCGACATTTTGACAATACTTAGATACATGCAAACCAACAGAAACCATTCACCACAGTACCACCCCGGGGATATCGGGCCCGGCGGGCGCAGCATTCTGCATCTCGACCAGGACACTTTTTTTGTATCCGTGGAGCGTTTACGCGACAGCCGTTTGCTGAACAAGCCCGTGATCATTGGCGGCATGGGTGACCGGGGCGTGGTGGCCAGTTGCAGCTATGAAGCCCGGCAGTATGGCGTGCACTCGGCGATGCCCATGAAGATGGCACGTCAGCTGTGCGGGGATGCCGTGCACATACGCGGCGACATGGAGCTTTACAGCCGGTATTCCAGGATGGTAACAGATATCATCGCCGAGCGGGCACCGCTTTTTGAGAAGTCATCCATCGACGAGCACTACGTGGACCTTACCGGGATGGACCGTTTTTTTGGCTGTCAGCGCTGGGCCGTGGAGTTGAGGCAGTACATCATGCAGGAGACCGGCCTTCCGATATCCATGGGCCTATCGCTCAACAAGACCATCGCCAAGATCGCCACGGGCGAGGCAAAGCCCAACGGAGAACAGCACGTGGAAGCCCCGCGCATCCGACCTTTCCTGGATCCCTTGTCTATTCGCAAGATCCCCATGGTAGGTCCGAAGACCTACCACCAGCTGCGCAACATGGGTATCGCCACCATCAAGACCCTGCGGAGCATCCCCCCGGAGATGTTTGAACAGATGATGGGCAAAAACGGACGGGAGATATGGCAACGGGCAAACGGCGTCGACAACACCCCTGTGGTCGCCTGGAGCGAACAGAAAAGCATGAGCAACGAGACCACTTTCGACAACGACACCATCTCCATCACATACATCCGGCAGGTGCTGGCCAGGCTCTGTGAACAGCTTGCCTTCCGGTTGCGTAAAAACCGGCAGCTCACCGGCTGTGTGACAGTGAAGATACGGTATGCGAACTTTGACACCCACACCCTCAGGCAACGCATTCCCTACACGGCTTTTGACCATGTGCTGATCCCGGCCTGCAAGGAGCTGTTCGACCGGCTGTATGCCCGGCGCATGCGCATCAGGCTGGTGGGCATACAGTTCAGCAGCCTGGTCAGGGGCATGCAACAACTCAACATGTTTGAAGACACCCCCGAGATGGCCAGGCTATACCAGGCCGTAGACCGGATGCGCCGCAAACACGGCCCCAATATCCTTCACCGTGCCATTTCATCCGATACATAAAACCTCAACCCTCAAACCCAATTATGTACCTCAACTGCCACACATACTACAGTCTCCGCTACGGCACCCTTTCGCCGGAACAGCTTGTGGATACGGCACGACGCCTGGGCGCAGACAACCTGGCACTCACCGACATCCACAACGTAACGGCCGTGCCGGAGTTCGTACAACGTTGCCGGCAACAAGGCATCAGGCCGGTGGCAGGCATGGAGTTCCGCAGGAGTGACCACCTGGCATACATCGCACTGGCCCGCGATGCCGAGGGGTTCCATCGCATCAACGCCTTCTACAGTCAGCACGCCATGAGTGGCTCTCCCCTACCCGGCCGCTTCCCGGTTTGTGAGCATACATTTGCCATCTATCCCTTTGCGGCAGGAGAACCGCGAGAAAAGCGTGCAAATCCACCCTTCAATCCGGAGCTGTCATCAAAGGCAAATCACGGACTGTCTTCAAGCTCAGGGATTTCCCGGGTTTCTCCGCCAGGCAGCCAATCTTCGGCTTCCCAAACACAAGGAAATCACGCTTCAGTCAACAGAACAGAGCAGGATACAGCCATCCCCGGCACAACACAAAAGCCGTTTCCACACCCCCATGAATACATCGGCGTACGCCCCGGGGAGCTGCACCGGCTGCAGCGATCGGCATGGGCAAAACACCCGGAAAGACTCGTAGCCCTCTGCCCTGTCACACTGGGGCATCCGGACGACCACGCCCTGCACCGCCACCTGCGGGCCATCGACCACAACATCGTACTAAGCAAGCTGCAGCCGCAACATATGGCCAAACCTGACGAGATAATGCTGCCGCCGGAAATGATCACACGGTATTACGCCAACCAACCGCACATCATCCATAACACACAAAAGCTGCTGAAGGCCTGCAGCATCGACTTCTATTTCAACAAACTCAAAAACAAGCAAACCTTTACCGGTCACCCCTCAGATGACAAGACCCTGCTGGAAAAACTGGCCAGGGACGGCCTGGAACACCGCTACGGCAAGGATCACCAGGAAGCCCAACGCCGCATCAACAGCGAGCTGGACATCATCGACAAGCTGGGCTTTTCTTCCTATTTCCTGATCACCTGGGACATCATCCGCTACTCCATGTCGCGCGGCTTCTACCACGTAGGCCGGGGAAGCGGGGCTAACAGCATCGTGGCTTACTGCCTGCAGATCACCGACGTAGACCCGATCGAGCTGCATCTCTATTTCGAACGTTTTATTAACCCCAAACGATCCACGCCCCCCGATTTCGACATCGACTACAGCTGGAAAGACAGGGACCAGGTGCTTGAGTACAT
>PUPG01000149.1 GCA_003553005.1 Bacteroidales bacterium | reverse complement strand
CCATTATGCCTTATGTAGCGGATCTTTTAAAATAGGGAGGAACAATTATGGAAATCATTCTGAAACAAGATATTCCCAACCTGGGATTCAAAGATGACCTGGTAACCGTAAAAGATGGTTACGCAAACAATTACCTGATCCCCAAAGGCATGGCAATCATGGCCGTGCCTTCGGAAAAGAAAAAGCTTGCGGAAACGATCAGGCAAAGGCAGTTTAAAGAAGAAAAGATCAGGAAGGAAGCGGAGAAGCTTGCGGAGAAGCTGCAGGACATTGAAGTGAAGATTGGCGCCAAGGTGGGTACCTCGGGCAAGATCTTTGGTTCAGTGAATGCCCTGCAGATTGCAGATGCCATCAAGGACCAGTTCGATCTGGAAATCGACCGCAAGAAGATCATGATTGACGGCGATGCCATCAAAGAAGTGGGCACCTACAAGGCCACCATCAACCTGCACAAAGAGGTGCGCCCTGAGATCAAATTTGAAGTGGTCGGCGAATAAGCCTGCTTACATAAGTTATTTTAAAAACCTGTCCCCCGTGACAGGTTTTTTTGTAATATTGGCATGCCATTGGCTAGACTTTGCCAGCATTAACCGGCCATGCAAATAGCCGGCCATGCAAACAGACAGTCAACATCACATGAACAACATGCTTTCTTCAACACAGATCAAATACCTGCAGTCTTTGCGGATGAAAAAGTTCCGCGACCAGCATGGTGTGTTTGTGGCAGAGGGGGAAAAGATTGTGGGCGAGTTGTTGCAGTCGGGCCTGCAAACAGAAATGTTATGTGCTTTGCCAGGATGGCTGGAAAAGTGGCAGCCCGAATCAGCGGGTACTGCTTGCTTCCCGGTAGATCAAAAAACGCTGGCGCGAATCAGCTCAGCCAAAAGTCCCAACCAGGTGCTGGCGGTTGTTGCCAAACCGCCAAACCAGCTACCAGATACATTTGCAGCAGACGAGGTGATTCTTTTGCTTGACAGGATACAGGATCCCGGCAACCTGGGAAGCATCATACGCACCGCCGACTGGTTTGGCATCCGGCAGGTCATTTGCTCACCGGGAACGGCGGATTTATACAACCCCAAAGTGATCCAGTCGACCATGGGTTCATTTATTCGCACCAGGGTGAGTTACGGGGAGCTTCCTGCTTTTATTCGTAAACACCAGGGTCAGATGAGGTTTTATGGCAGCTTCATGGATGGTCACGATGTGTTTGCTGCTGCATTGCGTTTCCCGGCAGCCATCGCGATCGGCAATGAATCGCAAGGCATCTCCGGGGAGGTGGCCGCCCTGCTGGATGAACGATTGTCGGTTCCGCCAGGAACCCCTGACCGCCGCGCGGGTGCAGAATCGCTGAATGCAGGGATTGCCGCTGGCATCATGATGGCCTGCTTCAGCCACGGCAGGAAAGCCTGACACCCATGTAAACCACGGAAAGATGCTGAACAATTTTTTGGCGCAGTTGTTGATCCATTAAAGAAAAATAGAGCCAATTATGGAAGCAATTATTCTCACGATATTACTCCTGGCCATTGCCATTGGCGGCATTGCCATCAAGATGTTCCTGAAGCCCGGTGCTACCTTCACCAAGTCCTGCACCAGTTCTTACGATCCCGATTCGGGCAAGCCCCGTTCCTGCGCCTGCGCATCCGGAGTACCTGAAGATTGTGAAAGCAACAAGGAAAAGCAGGCGAAGCAGGTGTAACGGATCATCATCGCGCCTCAACAAACACTTCTCCCCCCAATATTTGGTGAGTCAGTCCATTTCCAAGGCACCCCACGCCTGAATGCGATGGGTTCTTTGATTAAGGAATGAATCGTGCGGTATTTATCCCTGCAACAGCTGCCGGATGTTGTCATTCTTCATGACTGAGAAAAATTCATTCACGGCCGGCTGGGTGGAGTGAAGCGCTTCATCCAGCGGGCCCTCAAACACCACCACCCCTTTATCCAGGAAGACGATCCTGTTGGCCACCCGCAGGATGCTGGACACTTCGTGGGTGACCATGATGATGGACATGCCCAGCTTGTTTTTCAGGTTGAGAATCAGCTGGTCCAATATTTCCAGGGAGACGGGATCCAGTCCGGCTCCAGGCTCGTCGCAGAACAGGATGGGGGGATCCATCACGATGGCGCGTGCGAGGGCAGCCCGTTTCATCATGCCTCCGCTCAGTTGCGAGGGATACAGGTAAAAAGCGTGCTGGAGGTTGACCAGACCCAGCTTCATGAATACGATCTCGTCGATGAGGTCTTGTGGCAGATTGGTATGCTGATTCAATGGCAGGGCCACATTTTCTGCCACAGTGAGTGAGTTCAGTAAGCCGCCATTCTGGTAAAACACCCCCATCTGCAGGTACAAGGCCACCTGTTCGACCTCACGCAAGGTGGCTACGTTTTTTCCCAGCAGCGACACCGTGCCCTTTTCGATGGGCAACAAGCCAAGCAGGTGGTTCAGCACCGTCGTTTTCCCGGATCCGCTCCCACCCAGGATCACGGTCACCTCGCCCTTATTGGCTGAAAAGGAAACATCCGACAACACCACCATCTCATCGTAGGCGGCATAGAGGTTTTGTACTTCTAAAACTTTTTCCTTTTCCATACTTCCTGATTAATAAAAGATCACACCCAACAGGCTGTCTGCCACGATCACCAGGGTAATCGATACCACCACGGCAACTGTCGTCACCTTACCCACGCCCTCTGCGCCCCTTTCCACGCGAAAGCCGTAAAAACTGCCGGTGAGTACGATCAGTGCCGCATATACCTGGCTTTTGACCAGGGCGACCCACAGTTCTTTGTTGCGCATGATGTCCATCATCCTGTTTATAAAGACCTCCGGGGTAATGTCCAGGTAAACATTGGCAGCCAGTCCGCCACCAAATATGCCTGCCACATTGGCAAAAACGATCAAAAAAGGCATGGTAAGCATACAGGCATACAGCTTGGGCACCACGACGAAGCGGTTCGGATTGAGCCCCATGGTTTTCAGTGCATCCAGTTCCGCGGTCACCTTCATGGTGGCGATCTCGGCGGCAATCGCCGATCCGCTCCGGCCTGCAACCAGGATGGCCGTGATCAGTGGTCCCATCTGGCTCAATATGGAAAATACCACCAGGTCGACCACAAAGATGTTGGCGCCAAAGGTGCGCAACTGTCCGGCGGAATGCAGGGCGATCACATAACCAATCACGAAAGTAAGAAAGACCACGATCAGCACCGCATTGACACCAATCAACACTGCCTGGTTCACAAACTCTCCTTTTCGACGGGCCCTGGGTTTGAAAATATCGGTGATGCCCCAGTAAAAAATATTGGCTGCCAGCAAGATGAAACCAAACACATATGAAGTAAAAAAGTGATGCACCTGTCCGCCGACATGTTCAAAAAACGCAGGCCGGTGGGGTGGCTTTACCTCGGCTTTCTCTTCAGGATAAAACAGCCGGATCTTATCTGCGATGGCGGCAGGCACATCCCTTAGTTCGCTCTGAATGTTTTTCTCCAGGAGCTTCTGCCTGATGTAATAGAGCGCCATCACACCGGCACTATCAATTTGGGCCAGGCCGGAAAGATCCAATGCGAGCGTTTTCTTGTCAATATACCGCAGATGTTTCAGAAAGTGACGGGTAAGATCGGCCGCCTCTTTTACGGTGAGGTTTCCGGATAAGGAGATGACCTGGCCATCCAGGCTAACCTGCAACCGGTCCTGACAGCAAAATGAAAACGACGACCTGTCCCGTTTTTTACGCAT
>PUPG01000158.1 GCA_003553005.1 Bacteroidales bacterium | reverse complement strand
CAAATGGGGCAATGCCGATGAGCAGCTGCCCGAAGATGTCCTCCCCATTAAATCGCACCGGATTGAAAACGTCACGGGAACCCACGCGGTAACCTATGACTCCATGATTGACTGCATCGAAATCAAACATACCGCACACAACCGCAGTGGTTTTGCTGAAGGCGCAGTGCTAGCCGCGGAGTGGGTCCACGACAAACAGGGTGTGTTTGGGATGAAAGACTTGTTAAACATTTAAACTCCCGATATGATCTACATGTTGCTTTCCATAGTGTTCTTCCTGGCCGCCATTGCCGGCCTCTGGAAAATCTTCGAAAAAGCCGGCCATGAAGGATGGAAGGCCGTTATCCCGTTTTACAACGCCTACATCTGGCTGAAGGTCATTGACAAACCGCTCTGGTGGTTTATCTTCGTGCTCCTGCCCTTCATCAACGTGTTCACCATCTTGCTGATGGTCGTGGAAACCCTCAAATGCTTCCGCAAGGACGGCCTGGGAGAACAAGCACTGGGCGTATTGTTGCCTTTTGTTTTCCTGCCCTGGCTCGGTTTTTCAGAAAAGCAGGAGTACACCCATCCCCGCAAGCTTCCTGTAGTCAAGAAATCAGCAGTCAGGGAGTGGGCCGACGCCATCATCTTCGCAGTCATTGCGGCGTCAATCATCCGGGCTTTCATGCTGGAGGCTTACACGATACCCACCTCATCGATGGAGCGCTCATTGCTGGTCGGCGACTACCTTTTTGTGAGCAAGCTGAGTTATGGCCCGCGGGTGCCCCACACCCCCATTGCGTTTCCTTTTGCGCATCACACCCTGCCTTTGACCGACAATGTCAAAGCCTACCTGGAATGGATACAATTGCCGCACTATCGCTTTCCCGGGATCAGAAGCATCAGCAACAACGACGTGGTGGTATTCAATCACCCCGCGGATCCGATCGACAGGCCGGTGGACAAGCGGGAGAACTACATCAAACGGTGCCTGGCCATCCCCGGGGATACATTTGAGCTGCGGCAGGCAGCGGTATACATCAACAATGAGCGCCTGCCAGACCCTCCCGATGCACAGCACTTTTATCGTGTAGCGTCTGATGATCCCCTGTCTGCCAGGCGTATGGGACGAATCGGGATTACCGACTGGGGCGAGAAAGAACCCGGCGTGTACATCATGGCGATGACCACAGAGATGGCTGAGCAAATGAAAACCGTCCGGGGCATCACCGATGTCAGCAAAAGAATTGACCCGAAAGACATTGGTGAACGGCACATTTTTCCGCACGACCCGGACTTTGCCTGGAACCAGGACAACATGGGACCACTCTACATCCCGGCAAAAGGCGCCACCGTGGAAATCAACAGGCAGAACCTCCCGCTTTACGAGCGGATCATCACGGTCTATGAAGGCCACGACCTGCGCACGGAAAACGACATCATCTATATCAATGGCGAAGAGGCCACAAGCTATACTTTTGAAATGGACTATTACTGGATGGTGGGTGATTACCGCCACAACTCGGAGGATAGCAGGTACTGGGGGTTTGTTCCCGAAGACCACATCGTAGGCAGGGCCATGTTCGTTTGGTTGTCGCTTTCCCCCGACCGGGGCTTCCCGGCAAACATCCGTTTGGACAAAAGCTTGCGCGTGATCCGGTAAACACACAAAATGCCGGACAGGATTTGGCAGTTGTTCTGCGGGCGGCATCAATCAAGCCGCAGCTTCAAACAACAATAACAACCAGCAAAGTGAACCAGGATGTCTGACCCAATGCTGCATGTGCTGGATATCTTTTTTGTGGTGTTTCACTCGGTGCTCATCCTGTTTGTCCTGTTCGGATGGATATCACGCCAGCTCAGGCTGCTCCACCTCGTCGTGGTTTTGCTTACCGGGGCCTCCTGGTTCATCCTTGGCCTGTTCTACGGAATCGGTTATTGCCCGCTTACCGACTGGCACTGGAACGTGCTCAGGCAACTGGGAGAAACCGATCTGCCTGTGGCCTATGTCCAGTACATTTTACAGCGGCTCCTTGGGATACGGATCACACCAGCCTTCTCAGACATCATTACCCTGCTGGGCTGGGCCGGAGCGCTCATCATCGCCATTTACCTGCAATACCGCAAGCTCCGGAAACGGCAGAAAAAATAATGCCGCGGCTTAAGCAAATACAAGCTTTTGTAATCCGTTTGCTTTATATTTGTTTATGAATTCAGAGAAGGGGAAAGTAAGCGGCCCGGATAGTCGAGCTGGACGCAATCCATCTGAGCTACTTTTTGAACTTTTCAGCCTGAAAACATGGTGACTTTTTAATAAAGCAGTGGGTATGAAGAACAAATACATCGACCTCATTGAACAAACCTTTGACTTCCCGCAGGAGGAGTTCAAAGTAATTGATCATGAACTTTACTTTCATGACATCTGCATGATGGACCTGGTGAAACAATATGGCACCCCATTAAAGATCAGTTACCTTCCGAAAGTCAGCCAGCAGATACAAAAGGCAAAGCGGATGTTCAACGTGGCCATGGCCAAGGTGGACTACAACGGGTCTTACCATTACTGTTATTGCACAAAAAGCTCCCACTTCAGCTTTATCCTCGAAGAGGCCCTGAAAAATGACATCCACCTGGAAACCTCTTCCGCTTTTGATGTATACATCATCGAAGAGCTGCTCACCCTGGGGCTGATCGATAAGTCTAGGTACATTGTCTGCAACGGCTTCAAGCGTCCGCTTTACATGGAGAAGATCAGCGACTTGATCAATAACGGGTTCAACAACACCATTCCCGTGATCGACAATAAAGGGGAGATCAAGGTTTACGATGCGCTGATTCGCAAAGACAGGAAATGCAAGCTGGGCATACGCATTGCCGCTGAGGAAGAGCCGATGTTTGAGTTTTATACCTCCAGGCTAGGCATCCGGTACAACGACATCCTGCCATATTACAAAGCCAACATCCAGCACGACTCCCGCTTTGCACTGAAAATGCTCCACTTTTTCATCAATACCGGGATCAAGGACAATGCCTATTACTGGAACGAGTTATCGAAATGCGTCAATGTATACTGTGAGCTGAAGAAGATCTGTCCGGAGCTCGACAGCCTGAATATCGGCGGGGGCTTCCCGGTGAAGAATTCCCTGGGCTTTGATTACGATTACGAATACATGACCGAGGAGATCATCGGCCAGGTGAAACTGGTCTGCGAGCAGCACGGGGTACCCGAACCCGACATTTTCACGGAGTTTGGCGCCTTTACCGTGGGAGAAAGCGGTGCGGTGATCTACTCCATCCTGGATCAGAAACAACAAAACGACAGGGAGCGCTGGAACATGATTGACAGCAGCTTCATGACCACCCTGCCTGACATCTGGGCCAGCAAACAACGATTTATCCTGCTGGCGCTCAATCACTGGGACAAAGAGTATGAACGGGTCAACCTGGGTGGACTGACTTGCGACAGCCAGGATTATTACAACGCGGAGACCCATTCCAATGCGGTGTTTTTGCCAAAAATTGATGAGGAGAGCACCCAGTATATCGGGATGTTTCATACTGGGGCTTACCAGGAAACCCTTGGCGGTTTTGGTGGTCTGCAACATTGCCTGATTCCTGCCCCGAAAATGGTGATCGTTGATAAAGACGAGGAGGGTGAATACCATACCAAGCTGTTTGCCAAGGAACAAAGCTATAAGTCCATGTTGAAAACTTTGGGCTTTTAATGCGCATTTTTCGTATTTTTGTTATATTTTTCAGCAACCAAGCCAGCATACATGCCT
>PUPG01000010.1 GCA_003553005.1 Bacteroidales bacterium | reverse complement strand
GATTATTGCAATGCAGCCGGGATGGCCATGGTCTTTACCGGAAACCGACATTTCAGACATTAATTAACCATATTATCTAATACTTTCTATACATGGGTTTGTTTTCATTTTTAACGAAGGAGATTGCCATCGACCTTGGGACGGCCAACTCCATTATTATTCACAATGATAAGGTGGTGGTCGAGGAGCCGTCGATTGTTGCCCTGGATCGGACCACCGGAGAAATGCTTGCCGTGGGTAAGCAGGCCATGATGATGCACGGAAAAACACACGAGAACATCAAAACCTTGCGTCCTTTGCGTGATGGAGTAATTGCCGACTTTCAGGCTGCAGAGTCCATGATCCGGGCCATGATCCGGATGACGGAATCCAAGAAACCCATCTTCCCGCCATCCCTGCGCATGGTCATATGCATCCCTTCGGGCATCACCGAGGTGGAAGAGCGGGCGGTTCGCGATAGCTGCGAACAGGCTGGCGCCAAAGAAGTACGGCTGATACACGAACCCATGGCTGCAGCCATTGGGATTGGCATCGATGTGCTGGAGCCTGTCGGGAACATGGTCATTGACGTGGGCGGTGGTACCACGGAAATTGCAGTGATCGCACTGGGTGGCATCGTGTGCAACAAGTCCATCCGCATTGCCGGAGATGACTTCAATACCGATATCATGGAGTTCATGCGCAAACAGCACAACATGCTGATTGGGGAGCGAACCGCAGAGAAGATCAAAATCGAGGTGGGATCCGCGATGGCCGAGCTGGAAAATCCGCCTGACGACATTGCCGTGCATGGACGCGATATGATGACGGGCGTGCCTAAGGAGATCAATGTCACCTATTCAGAAGTGGCTCATTGCCTGGATAAGTCCATCACAAAGATTGAAGCCGCAGTCATGAATGCGCTGGAGATGACCCCCCCTGAACTCGCTGCTGACATTTACCGGACAGGCATTTATATGGCCGGTGGAGGTGGCTTGCTCCGCGGGCTGGATAAACGGATCGCACAAAAAACCAGGCTCAACGTGCATGTGGCCGAAGATCCGCTGCGGGCTGTAGCCCGGGGTACCGGCATCGCATTGAAGAATTTTGATAAGTTTCCTTTCTTGATCAAATAGTCCCGCCGGTTAATTGCCGGTATACTCTGTAAACCAGGAGGCTGCCATGCGAAACCTGTTCCATTTCATCCTCAGGTACCATTTTTTCTTCCTGTTTTTGTTGCTCTTTGTGGTGGCCATGATTCTCACAGGCTCCCGGCAACACCATCAGCAGGCCCTGATGTGGCATTCGGCCAACCGGGTTGCAGCCCGGCTTTATCAATCTGTTGATCATGTCACATCTTATTTTGCCCTGCGCGAAGAAAATCACCGGCTTCAGCAACAAAACAACCAGTTGCTGGACAAAATGGCAGAAAACTTTATCATTCGCGAAGATACAGTTTATGAGGTCCGGGATACCCTGGCGCAAAGGCGTTTTACGTATATGGAAGCCGGGGTGATCAACCGCTCCGTTACCCGCCGGAATAACTACCTGACCCTCGATAAAGGACGCAAGCATGGGGTGCAGCCCAACATGGGGGTGATCACGCCAGACGGTGTCGCTGGTGTGGTCAAGGCAGTATCTGATCATTTCAGTCTCGCCATTTCCCTGTTGCACAGCGATGTGTTGGTGAGCGTGAAACTTAAAAAAAACGACCATATGGGCAGCTTGCAATGGGAGGGAGAAGATTACCGCGTGGCCCATATGTATTACATCCCTCCCCATGTGGAACTGTCGCCTGGCGATCAAGTCGTGACCAGTGGCTTGTCGGCCATTTTTCCGGCCAACATTCCAATTGGCCGGGTGCAGGGCTGGGAAATCAGGCGGGGAGAAACGTTTTTCACGGCGCTTGTGGATCTTGACCTGGATTTTAATCAACTCACCCATGTCCATATTGTAAAAAACCTGCTGCAGGAAGAGCAGGAAGAACTGGAAATGATGATGTCGCCCGATTTATAAGGATTTTGCCCATGATTCGCTGGAGATTTGTATGGTTATTTGTATTGCTGGTTGCGCTGCAGGTGCTGGTTGTCAATCAAGTTACCCTCGGGGGAATGATCAATCCGCAGCTGTATCCCCTGTTCATTCTGATTCTGCCCCTTCGAATCAGGGGCTGGGTGCTCCTGTTGCTGGCTTTTTTCCTTGGCTTGCTCATCGACATGTTTGCAGATTCCCTGGCCATACATGCGGCGGCCAGTGTGTTCATGGCTTTTTGCCGGCCGGCAGTTTTGCGCCTGACCACCGGGTCCAGACAGCAGGAGCAGGACATGGATCCATCATTCCACTCGATGGGTGGCGTTAGCCTCTCGCTGTATGCCATCATCCTCATTCTGCTTCATCATACCATGCTGTTCTTTCTTGAAATATCCCGGTTTACCGAATTCACACAAACCATGAGCCGGACATTCCTCTCAGCCATCTTCTCTTTTGTCTTTCTGATGATTGGTTTTGCCATTCTGGAACGAAGCACAAGCCGCGCTGCGGGCTGATTTCAGTCGCCATTTCAGGTTAAAAAATCTTAAACACCCGGCAGGAGGTGGTATTTGTTATTACCTTTGACTGTGTGAATGACAGTTTCCTCCTAATCATGACCAGGTACTTACCCATACTCTTGCTCGCTTTTGCTTTCATCTCCTGTCAGTCGGGCCAACAGGATAGCCAACCCGACTACTTTGTGATCACCGGTCAACTGGAAAATGCAGCTGAAAGGGAAATTGTGATCGAAGAGCTCACCCCGAATGACCGGTTGCCGCTCGACAGTTTTCAAACGGATTCCGATGGCACTTTTTCGCATCGTCAGCAAATTGATGAGGCTGGCTTTTTCATCCTTCGCTTAAGTGATGATAGCCAGATCACGCTGGTCGTAGAGCCGGGTGAAGAAATTGTTTTGCAAACGGATGCAGATCGCATCCTTGATCAGCTCTGCATTGAGGGGTCAACAGGTTCGGCTTTGTTGGCTGACCTGAACAGGCATCTGTACCACCAACATGCCCGGGTGGACTCCCTTGTGGAGGTTTTTGAAGAGTACCGGTATGCGGATGACTTCATGGAAATCCGTGACGAGCTGATGGATGTCTACCGCGATATCTTTCGGGCCCAACAGGAACACGTCAAAACCTTCATCCGGGAAAATCCCCGTTCGCTGGCATCGATTATTGCGCTCTACAAATACTTCGGCAATCGGTTGATTTTAAAAGAGCAGGAACACTTCGAATATTTTGAGCTCCTTAGTGAATCGCTTGCCCGTGTATATCCTACCAACAAACACGTACTCGACCTGAGTCGTCGCGTTAACCGGCATCGCCGCAATGAAGCGCAAAGGCAACGTGCGAGTGAGCAGATTGCCGTGGGCAGGGAGGCCCCGGAGGTGATTTTGCCTTCTCCCGAGGGTGAGATGATCGCCTTGTCTTCATTCAGAGGCAATTATGTGTTAATTGATTTTTGGGCAGCCTGGTGCGCGCCTTGCCGCGAGGCCAACCCCAAGCTCAGGGTGGTGTACGACCAGTACCGGGAACAAGGTTTTGAGATTTACGGCATCTCCCTCGACAGAACCCGTGAGCAATGGCTGAAAGGTATTGAAGAAGACGGTGTTACCTGGCCACAGGTCAGCGACCTCCGGATCTGGAACTCTCCCGTGGTGTCCCTGTATAATGTGGAGGGTATCCCGTACTCCTTGCTTATTGACCCGGAAGGCATCATCATCAAAAAGGACCTCAGTCCGCAAACATTAAG
>PUPG01000104.1 GCA_003553005.1 Bacteroidales bacterium | reverse complement strand
TTTGTGCCTTCCGACAAACTCGGGCGCTTGCAGGTCAATGAAACGCTGCTGGAAATGCATATTGAAAGGATCCTCGACCTGGATCTCGTGGATGCGGATGCCATTGAAGCAGCAAACTTCCGCATCGCCGTGGATGGCATTAACTCCTCCGGTGGCATTGCAGTGCCCCTTCTTTTGCAGGCACTCGGAGTTCGCGATGTGCAAGAGATCTTTTGCGAACCAACCGGATTGTTTCAGCACAACCCCGAGCCGCTTGAAGAAAACCTGGGCGCCTTGTCAGCGGCCGTGGTCAACGGCAATGCGGATGTCGGATTTGCCGTGGACCCTGATGTAGACCGGCTTGCCATCGTGAGCGAAGACGGCGAGATGTTTGGCGAAGAATACACGCTGGTATCTGTGGCCGACTATGTGTTGTCCCATACCCCTGGAAATACGGTAAGCAACCTTTCTTCTACGCAGGCATTGGCTGAAGTCACGGCCAGGCATGGTGGTTCCCATTATTTTTCGGCAGTGGGGGAGGTCAATGTGGTGGAAGCGATGAAATCCAATCAGGCAGTGATCGGTGGAGAAGGCAACGGAGGCGTGATTTACCCGGCCCTTCATTACGGGCGTGATGCCCTGGTGGGCATTGCGCTGTTCCTGACACACCTGGCAAAGCAAAAGATTTCATGCAGCAGGCTGAAACAGACCTATCCCCAATATCACATCTCAAAAAACAAGGTGGAACTGCCGGAAAATACCAACCTGCCGAAGGTGCTTGACATCATTGCCAAAAAATACAAGAATCGGGAGCAGGATCGCACGGACGGCTTGAAAATCTGGTTTGACAAGGAGTGGGTGCACCTGCGGATGTCCAACACGGAACCGGTGATCCGCATTTATGCCGAAAGCGACAGTCCGGTCAAAGCCAATAATATGGCCAGTAACCTGAAGACAGACATCAGTGAGGCCCTGAAAGCCCTTTGACGACATCCATTGCCTGATCTATGCTGTGGATGCCACTCACCGTAACAGCCAGGTGACTTTCCATCTCCTTGACCTGCGAGTGCCTGGGGTGGTGCTGCACGTATTCCAGGATCTTTCCGAAGGTTTTGCTTTGATAATAAGATTCGTTTTCCTGCTCCGGGAGATGGGCGATCATTTTGCCCGATTTAAGAATGATTTTGTGGATCCCCATTTGCTGTGCCAGCCAGCGAAGGTTGACGGCTTTCAATAAGCCGGTGACGGCATCCGGCAGCGGACCGAAGCGATCATGCAAACGATCTGCAAAGCCTTTCAGCGCCTCAGGCTCCGAGAGGTTATCCAACTCTTTGTAGAGCTGCAGCCTTTCTTCAATGTTGGACACATAATCACTCGGGATCATCAGTTCGAGGTCTGTTTCCAGCTGACAATCTCTAATTGTATGCTTATCCGGGACGGCACCGTCTTCTGAAGCAAATACATCCCTGAACTCATCCTCCCTGAGTTCAGCAATGGCTTCATCCAGGATCTTGTGGTAGGTGTCGAGGCCAACTTCCGAGATGAAGCCACTTTGTTCGGCCCCCAGCATGTTGCCGGCTCCGCGGATGTCGAGGTCGCGCATGGCGATGTTGAACCCACTGCCCAGCTCCGAAAACTCCTCGATGGCCTTGAGCCTCCTTCTGGCCTCATCGGTAAGGGTGCTGAAAGGCTGTGAGAGCAGGTAGCAAAAGGCTTTTTTGTTTGTTCTCCCGACGCGGCCGCGCATCTGGTGCAAATCGCTCAGTCCGAAGTGGTGTGCATTGTTGATGATGATGGTATTGGCATTGGGAATGTCGAGTCCGGATTCGATGATGGTCGTGGAGATCAGCACGTCGTATTCGCCGTGAATGAAGTCGACCATGATCTTCTCCAGCTGGCTGCCCTCCAATTGTCCGTGACCCACGGCAATCTTCACGTCCGGGCAGCTGCGTTGCACGATGGCAGCCACCTCCTGGATGTTTTGCACCCTATTGTGCACAAAAAATACCTGTCCGCCGCGAGACACCTCATATTCGATGGCTTCTTTGATGAGTGCATCGTTAAACACGTGAACCTCCGTGATGATGGGATAGCGGTTCCTGGGCGGCGTATTCAGGAAGGAAAGGTCGCGGGCCCCCATCAGGGAGAACTGCAATGTACGCGGAATGGGCGTAGCCGTCAGGGTCAGGGTGTCCACGTTGACCCGCAGCTGCTTGAGCTTCTCCTTGGAAGACACCCCAAACTTTTGCTCCTCATCCACGACCAGCAGCCCCAGGTCCTTAAACTCCACATCCTTGCTAAGCAAGCGGTGTGTACCGATCAGGATGTCCACCCGGCCGTCTTTTGCCTCCGCCAGCGCTTGTTTTTTCTCCTTATTGGTGCGAAAACGGCTCACGTAATCAATCTTGCAGGGGAAGTCACGAAGCCGCTCAGTAAAGGTATAGTAGTGCTGGAGTGCCAGGATGGTCGTGGGTACCAGCACGGCGACCTGTTTAGAGTCGCTGACCGCCTTGAATGCTGCCCTGATGGCTATCTCCGTCTTGCCAAAGCCCACGTCGCCACAAATCAGCCTGTCCATCGGGATCGGCGACTCCATGTCTTGTTTGACATCCTGGGTGACCTTTTCCTGGTCAGGGGTGTCCTCGAAGATAAAGGAGGCCTCCAGCTCATGCTGCAAATAGGTGTCGGGTGAGAAGGCATGGCCTTTTTGGGCCTTGCGTTTGGCATAGAGCCTGATGAGGTCTGCAGCAATGTCTTTGACCTTTTTCTTGGTCTTGTTCTTCAGTCTGGCCCAGGCATTGCTTCCCAGCCGGTGGAGGCTTGGTGCCACACCCTCCTTGCCGGCGTAGCGGGAAATGCGATGCAGGCTATGAATGCTCACATACAGGATGTCGTTGTTTTTATACACCAGCCGGATGGCCTCCTGCAAGCGGCCGTTCACCTCAATCTTCTCAAGGCCGCTGAAAATGCCAATGCCATGGTCGATGTGAGTCACATAGTCACCGGGCTTCAGGTTGTGCAGGGCTTTGAGGCTCAAGGCCTGTTTGCCGGTAAACTTGTCGCGCAGCCTGTAGCGGTGGTAGCGGTCAAAGATCTGGTGATCGGTATAGCAGGCCACCTGGCTGTCTTTGTCGGTAAACCCTTCATGCAGGCTGAGCAGCATGGATTCATAGGCGATGTCGTCCAGTTCATCCTGGGATGCCGTCAGCGTCTCGAAAATGCTTTGAATCCGCCTGACCTGTTTTTGAGTATCAAATAGCAGGACGTTTTGCAGACCTGCGTGCTGGTTGGCGGACAGCGTCTCCATGAGCAGCTCAAAATGCTTGTTGAAATTGGGTTGTGGCTGGTGGGCAAAGACAAAATGGTGCTGACTGTCCCTGGCCAGGTGAACCCTTCGGAACTCTGTCAGCTTATGCCCCTGCAGCTGCTCCAGTACCTCTTCAGTCGCCAGGTAGCTCTCTTCATGATATCTTCCTTCCTCAAATCCCGAGCTGATCACCTCGAGCAGCAGTGCGGTGTCATCCGACCACACAATGGTGTTGGCGGGCATTGATTGCAAGAGCGACTCCTTGCTGACCTCCTGGGCCGTTTCAAGGGCATGGATATCGGGCAAGATGCTTACTGACTCCAGCATGTCCACAGAAAGCTGATTCTCCGGGTTGAACGTGCGCAGACTTTCAGTTTCATCTCCCATGATCTCAATGCGGAAGGGGTAATCGTTGGAAAAGGAAAATACGTCTACGATCCCACCGCGGATGGAAAACTGGCCGGGCTCGGCCACGAAGTCGACGCGCTCAAACC
>PUPG01000179.1 GCA_003553005.1 Bacteroidales bacterium | reverse complement strand
TTTATGGGGATATCATGAACTTGCCCCAGCGATTGAAAGATGCCAACTATGATGGGCCCTACCTGGTGACTGAATGGGGTGCTACGGGACACTGGGAGGTTCCAGAAACCGAATGGGGCTCCCCTATTGAGCAGACATCCACAGAAAAAGCTGCTGCCATCAAAAAGCGTTACCAGGAGATCATCCTGGCTGACGACAAAAACTGCATGGGCTCTTATGTGTTTCTCTGGGGACAAAAGCAGGAAAGAACGCCATCCTGGTATGGCTTATTTACTGAGTATGGCGAAAAAACGGAGGCCATCAATGTGATGGAATACCTGTGGACTGGCGAATGGCCGGAACACCAGGCTCCTGAAATCCGCAATTTCACCATCGAAGGCAAGGGTGGTCGCTATGACAACGTGTATTTGACAGCTGACGGTGAGTATCGTGCCCATTTCTCTGCGAGTCACGATGCGCAGCAGACACTCTCCGTACGCGCCGAGATCATGCCTGAACCTGAAGAACTCAGCGACGGCGGAGATTATGAGCCCAGGCCCGAGAGCATAGAAAGTCTGATTCTGTCCACAAACGATGCCGGCATCAGCTTCCAGGCTCCCGGAGATGAAGGTGCCTACCGCATCTTTCTCTATCTTACCGACGAGCACAACCATGCCGCGACAGTGAACATCCCGTTTTACGTGAAATAGCAATTCGATGAGATTTCTGTATCTATTCATTTTCTTCATGTTTGTAGTTTTGGTTGAAAGCTGTTCACAGCCTGCTTCGGAAGTTTCGGATGACCCGTACTTCCGGCAGGCTGACAGCCTTCTCCAACTGCTTACCCTTGAAGAAAAAGCCGGCCAGATGACCAACGTAGGGTTGACGGCCTTGACAAAAGGGCCTTTTTGGAATGATTTTGACACCTTGCTGCTCGATACGGCCAAGATGAAGGACCTCTTGATCAACCAATATGTGGGCTCCATCCAGAATAAGGGCAAATATCCACCTTCCAGGGAAGAATGGCATCGCATCATTAAATCCGTACAACAATTCGTGATGGAACATTCCCGGCACCAGATTCCAGTGCTTTTTGGGATGGATGCCGTGCACGGCGCGCATTACACTGCAGGATCCACGATGTTTCCGCATCAGCTGGGTCTGGCCGCAAGCTGGAACCCTGGGCACGCGAGGATTGCAGGTGAGGTGACCGCCTACGAGATGCGCGCATCTTCACAGCCCTGGAATTTCGCACCGGTCCTGGACGTAAGCATGCAACCCCTCTGGGGGAGGATTTTTGAAACCTTCGGGGAGGACACCCACATGCACAACGTGATGGGGCGCGCCTTCATCCAGGGGCAGCAGGGAAGCTCGCTGAGCGACTCGACAAGGGTGGCGACCTGCATCAAGCATTTTGCCGGTTACGGAACACCTTTTAACGGCAAAGACCGTTCGCCAGCTCTTATTCCCGAACATTACCTGCGGCAATATTACATCGAGCCGTTCAGGCACGCGATTGAGGAAGGCGCCATCACGGCCATGCTTAACTCGGGCACGGTCAATGGGGTTCCCGGTCATGCAGACCATTTCCTCATTACGGATATTCTGAAGGGAGAATTGGGGTTGAAGGGCTTTGTCATTTCCGACTGGGAGGATGTTGGCCGCCTGGCAAGCGTGCATCGTGTAGCCAAAGATGCAAAGGATGCCGCGCGCATTGCAGTGAATGCCGGTTTGGATATGAGCATGGTACCCTATGACGCCAGTTTTGCTACCGACATCGTGGAGCTGGTAAACGAAGGCAAGATTCCCATGAGCCGCATTGATGATGCGGTTCGCCGGATCTTATACGTTAAATTCAAGCTTGGACTTTTTGACAATGCCTGGCATGACCCGGCCGGCTATACCGCATTTGGCTCAGATGAATTTGCTGAAAAGAGTTATCGGGCAGCATTGGAGTCCATCACCCTGCTGAAGAACGACAATGGAACCCTTCCCATAGGAGTGGATAATCAAAGGATATTGATCACTGGCCCGACATCCGATGCCCTCACCGCTTTGAACGGTCCCTGGAGCAGGACCTGGGCCGGAGATGACCCCAGCTATGATGACCCTGGCAAAAAAACCCTACTCGAAGCCCTGCAGGATGCCTTTGGTGATGCGCAAATTTTGCATACTCCCGGAACATCCTATGAGGGTGAGGTGGAAAGCGAACAGCACCTGCTGCAAAAAGCTGGCGAATCTGACCTGGTCATTGTTTGCCTGGGTGAGCGTCCGGCCACGGAAAAACCCTCGGATATCGATGAACTCGACTTGCCGCAAAATCAACTCGAGCTGGTTCAGCGCCTGCACAACAGCGGCAAGCCAATCATCGTGGTTTTACTGCAAGGCAGACCACGCATCATTCGCGAAATTGAACCCCTCGCCGACGCCATCATCCACGCTTACTGGCCTGGAAATGAAGGGGGACGGGCACTTGCAAGCCTACTCAGCGGCGTAGAAAATTTCAGCGGAAAGCTGCCCTACACCTATCCGCGCTACAGTGGCACACTGCATACCTATCAGCACAAGGTCAGCGACAAGCTCGACCACGAATTCGGGCTGGAAGGCTTCAACCCGCAGTGGGAATTC
Organism: Bacteroidales bacterium; assembly: GCA_003553005.1. Next base: position 1,191 of record PUPG01000179.1, on the reverse strand, counting down.
GGTCACGGATTGAGCTATACCACATTTGGGTATTCCGACCTCAGGCTGTCGACAGACACCGTCCATACGGCGGATGCCTTTTCGGTGCAGGTTTCGGTAACAAACACAGGTACGCGGTCAGGCAAAGAGGCGGTACAGCTTTATCTTCGCGACCTGGTGGCCACGATCACCCCGGATGACCGCAAGCTCATCGCCTTCGACAAGGTGCACCTGGAGCCAGGAGAAAGCAAAACCCTGGTGTTTGATGTAAGCTACCGCGACATGCAGTACATGGGAACAGATAACGAATGGACGGCCACGCGCAGCGATTATGAAATCCTGGTCGGCGGTCAGCCCGGGGACTTATTGTCAGGGAAGGTTTTCTATGCCGGACCTTGACCTTTTGTCCTTTTGTCATTATTACATTATGGCTGAGAAAAGAACATACATCAACCAATCTCCCTTGCAGGGGAAAAACGAAAAGGTGGAAGGCGTCATCACCGATGTGGACGGGGAATCGTTTTATTGCATCAGGAACTATGACCTCATGCCTCCTTTCCTGATGAGCATTGTCAGCAACTGCGATCTTTGGATGTACATTTCTTCCGGTGGAGGGCTTACTGCAGGAAGGAGAAACTACCAAAACGTCCTGTTCCCATACAAAACCGATGATAAAATTCATGAGTCCAGTGGAAATACAGGTCCAAAAACACTTATCCTGCTAAAAGAAGCCGGAAAGACCATCTTGTGGGAACCTTTTTCCGATCGCCATGCTGGCCTGTATGCAATCCGGAGAAACCTGTATAAGAACACCCCCGGCAACCAAATTCTTTTTGAAGAGGTCAATGATAGCCTGGGGCTGGTCTTCAGGTACAGCTGGTCGGCCAGCGACAGCCTGGGTTGGGTCAGGAAGTCCACCCTGGAAAACCTCACTGCCACCCAGGTGGAAGCGGAAATCTGCGACGGTTTGCTAAATGTGATGCCCTGGGGCATTGAACGGGAAACCCAAAGCATGATGAGCACCCTCATGGATGCATATAAGGTAGGCGAATACCTTCCGGAACACCACCTGGCCCTCTATTATTTGTCCTCCATCCCGGTAGACCGTGCCGAACCCAGTGAAGCCTTAAGGTCAAATACGGTCTGGACCTGCGGCACGCTAAACCCGGAAGTTCTTCTAACTTCAGGTCAGATGGATCAAATACGCCAGGG
>PUPG01000218.1 GCA_003553005.1 Bacteroidales bacterium | reverse complement strand
GATAATGCCGGGTAAATGTTGGATAAATAAAAAAGCAGCTACACTGTAAGGCCAATGTAACTGCTTGAAATTTAAGTTGTCCCGCCAGGGTTCGAACCTGGACTCTTCTGATCCAGAGTCAGACGTGTTGCCAATTACACCACGGGACAATTTCAGTGGGCAAAGATACAAAATATTCAAAAAAATGACGTGCCATTTCTGGTGAGCCGCCCTGCGACTTCATTTTAATATTCCAAATGGCATTAAAGACCACCCGGCAGGTTTATCCGTCCTAATTTTTTGTTTCCAAAAATTCTTAATCTATTGCAGGATGAGAAAGTTCAACTCCATTCAGGTATTGTAAAACTTCAAACTTACAAACCCTGCTTTATTTCTGCATCTTCGCCCAGGAGTCCCTCAGCGTTACGGTGCGGTTGAAAACCAGTTTTTCTGCACTGCTATCCGGGTCGATACAGAAGTACCCGGTACGTTCAAACTGAAAACGCTCACCCGGTTTGGCTTCTTTTACGCTTGGTTCGAGCAGTCCGGTGATCACTTCCAGGGATTCCGGGTTGAGATTGTCTTTAAAGTTGCCGTCCTCGGGCACATCATCCGGCTCAGGTACGTTGAATAGCCTGTCATACAGCCGCACTTCGGTTTCCAGGGCGTGATCTGCGCTTACCCAGTGCAGGGTGCCTTTCACCTTGCGGGTGCTTCCGGCCATGCCGCTTCGGGTTTCCGGGTCGTAGGTGCAGTGGATGGCGGTGACTTGTCCGTTTTCATCTTTTTCCACTCGCTCACACTTGATAATGTAGGCATACTTCAGGCGAACCTCTTTGCCGGGTGAGAGGCGGAAGAATTTTTTCGGCGGATCTTCCATGAAGTCTTTGCGCTCGATATAGAGCACCTTGCTAAATGGCACCACGCGGTGGCCATCTTCGGGCTTTTCCGGGTTGCGTGTGGCCTCAAGCTCTTCCACCTGGTCATCCGGATAGTTGTCGATGATGAGTTTTACCGGGTCGAGTACGCCCATCACGCGGGGTGCGTTTTTGTTAAGATCTTCGCGGATGCAGTGCTCAAGCAGGGCCATGTCGATGACATTTTCCCGTTTTGCCACACCCACTTTATCAGAAAACACCCGGATGGATGCCGGGGTGTATCCCCTGCGTCGCAATCCGGAGATGGTGGGCATCCTGGGGTCGTCCCAGCCAGCCACGTGTTCGCCTTCCACCAGTTCAAGGAGCTTGCGCTTGCTCATCACCGTGTAGTTCAGGTTGAGGCGGGCGAATTCAAATTGCCTGGGCCTGTTTTCTTTGATTTCCAGGGCATCCAGAAACCAGTCGTATAGCGGACGATGCACTTCAAACTCCAGGGTGCAAATGGAGTGGGTGATGTTTTCCAGGTAATCACTCTGACCGTGTGCCCAGTCGTACATGGGGTAGATGCACCACTGATCGTCAGTCCGGTGGTGGGACGCCCGCATGATCCGGTACATTACCGGGTCGCGCATGTGCATGTTGGGAGAGGCCATGTCGATCTTTGCCCGCAGTACGCGACTGCCATCCGGGAACTCCCCGTTGCGCATGCGCCCGAACAGGTCCAGGCTCTCTTCTATGGGCCTGTCGCGCCACGGACTGATCTTACCTGGTGTCGACGGTGTGCCTCGTCCTGCGGCAATCTCTTCACCCGTCATCTCACAAACAAAGGCTTTCCCTTTCTTGATGAGAAAAACAGCCATCTCATACAGCTTCTCAAAATAATCGGAAGCATAGTATTCCCTGTCTTCCCAGTCGAATCCGAGCCATTTGACGTCTTCCTTAATGGCATTCACGTAACCCACATTTTCCTTGGTGGGATTGGTGTCGTCAAAGCGCAGGTTGCATTTGCCGTTGTACTTATCTGCCAGTCCGAAGTTCAGGCAGATCGACTTGGCGTGCCCAATATGCAGGTAACCGTTGGGCTCCGGGGGAAAGCGCGTATGCACGCGTCCACCCGTTCGGTTTTCTTCCAGGTCCTTTACAATGATCTGCTCCAGGAAATTCAAGGAGGGCGTATTGTTGTTGTCTTCTTTCATGGGGTCAAAGATGTCAAAAAGTCTAAAGGTCAAAAAGTCTAAAGGTCAATGCCCGGTATGTAATGCTGGCGCCATTAGTAAGCGAAAACGTACTATTCCTGTTCGTGGCTTACAAACTTTGTGCAATGGTTGGTCCATTTCATTGCCTGGGCAAAGGCTACACAAAAGTATAAAAAATGCTGCTGTTAATGAATGCAAAATATGTACATTTGCCCTGTGGCAATAAAAACATATCATGGCGAAGATACTGCTTGAAGAGATGGAGTTTTACGCTTATCACGGCTGTTTTAAGGAAGAACAGGTGATCGGCAACCGTTTCCTGGTGGATTTGGAGATCGAAGCCGATACTGCCATTGCAGAGACTTCGGATAAAATTCAGGACACTGTGAATTACCAGGCCGTATACGACCAGGTGAAGACCGTTATGGATGAAAAGAGCCACCTGCTTGAGCATGTGAGCAGGCGCATCCTGGATTCGCTGCGGGATCGGTTTCCTGAGATCGAGCGGATGAAGGTGAAGGTGTCGAAAATGAATCCACCGATGGGAGGGAGGATGCGGTGTGTTAGCGTGGAGAAGGAGGAAGTAAGAAGTAGGAAGTAAGAAGTAGGAAGTAGGAAGTAAGAAGGCACGGTAGCCTCGGCCTTTGGGCTGCGGAGATAATCGGGTAAAGATCAAAAATCGCCTTTTAAAAAGAGACATTATATTTGGACAGGATATGGCGAGGAATCAACAAAATGGAGCAAATGATCCGATAGAGAAGGTCTGTGCGCGGTGCGGAACGGATTTTCTTTGCTTGCATAACCGGGACTGCTGGTGCATGGATTATGATCTCACCGCAGAAACCCTGGCATTTCTCAGGAAAAACTACGACGATTGCTTATGTCCGGCTTGCTTATCAAGACACGGCTTGCCAAAAGATGATCCGGCTACGGGGCATTCAAAAAATTGACCATTGAGATTACGCGGAAAACATTGTCTTTGAACGGTGTTCTCTGTTTAACATATAATTACCAGATGCGTTTTTTTCAGTTTAGTATAACCATTGTATTTGTGCTCTTGATATTTGGAGTCATGCCTGCATGCAAAACAGATCAATCTAACTTTATTGGTGTAAACTCCATAGAGTTTTACAACGAGTACCGGCATCTGCTTAAAGAAGGCGGGGCGCTTGTCATAGATGGACGCACGTCGGGGATGTTTGAAAGCGGTCATTTGCAGCATGCCATCAATATTGATGCGGATGATGAGGACCTGCTGGGACTACTAAAACAGCACGCAGATGAACCAATTATTGTTGTGTATTGTACAACGAATCGGCGTACCGGCAAAATTGTGAATACGCTATCTGCCTTTTATGAGGGGGAGGTGATTTACATAGATGATGGCATTCGTGGCTGGCAGCGCAATGGATTCCCGCTTTCTGGATTTTAACCCAATCATATCTATTTGTAATGCCTGCCTGATGCGTCCTGATTTACTTAGGGATGTCCCGGCCACTCACTATTTTTTCAAGTTCACCCAGGCTCATCTTAGCCATCCTTTCATCAAAAACAAATAACCACGTCACCATCAATCTGTTCTCCAGGTTATTGGGTCAGGGATATGTAACTGCTTACTCTGCCCGCTGGAACAAAGCCTCCAATGCCAGGTAGCTCATCGTGCGCACGGCGATCGGGATGGCATCTTCATCGATGTCGAAGCGGGGGGAGTGAATCGGTTCCACAGGGCCTTCGTGGTCTGGCGGGATGATGCCCAGGAGATAAAACATCGCCGGGATCTCATTGGCATAGT
>PUPG01000131.1 GCA_003553005.1 Bacteroidales bacterium | reverse complement strand
TGATAGTACGTAAAATAGGGATTGCTGAGAAGCAGGTCCCGCCATCTGTCGGTGAAAAGCTTGCTGCTGACCTCCTTTTTGTGCTCATCATTGGGGGCCGACGGAAAAAAGAAGTGGATGTCGGGGTGAGCCAGTTTGTCATATTTCACACAGGAGGGACACACTCCGCAAGCATCATCCTGCCCCCTGTCCTTGCAATGAATGTACCGTGCATAGGCCAGGGCGAGCGCCACAGCACCTGTGTCGTCGCCGCCAAGGAACAACTGTGCGTGGCTGATGCGATTGTCTCCCGCCTGGCGGATCAGCTGTTGCTTTAACCTGTGTTGTCCTATCACATCCCTGAAAAACATCTTGTCGAACTTTTTTGTTGGTGCAATTGGTTTGGTGGTGGGACTCGTGTCGGGTGTCTGGGTGGTCATTCCCGGTCAGCCGCCGGTCAGCAAACCCGTTACCCCATCGCAAACCTACGTCATTTTTTATACATGATGAAGAAATGAAGCCGATTATTTTGCCGTAGGCAGGCAACTTTTTATTGAACATTTCGTATAAGCATATGTTAGGACTGGATGCTGATGCTGGGAGTAGCGCAGTAAGGAGTAAGAAGTAGGAAGTAAGAAGTAAGCAGTAAGCGCAAGCGGTAAGGAGTATTATGTTAGGAGTATGAAGCAAGGAGTAAGTAAGACCGTAACCACAGGAGTTTTTGTGGAAAAAATGGTGTAAAATTTTTTTGTACCTTTGCGGGCTTTTTTAGAAACGAATCCACATATTCATGAGTAAACAACGAAAAAGAAGCCTTCTCTTCGTTGCCATTCCCCTGATTCTTTTTGTGATGATCATCTTAACCACGCGTGATTTTACCGTGGAGGATGATATCCATCATGAAGAGAAGGTGGAAAAGACACAGCTTGAACAGATCCTGGAGCGTGGCTATATCAAGGCCATCACCGATTATAACGCCACCAACTATTTCATTTACCGTGGCAAGCCCATGGGTTACCACCTGGAGTTGCTGCAGCATTTTGCTGCACACCTGGGTGTTGACCTGGAGCTGCAGATATCCAATGATCTGGGCAACAGCAAGCATCTGCTTCTGGAAGCGCAAAGCAGCGATTTGATTGCCAAGAACATTCCCGTAACCCAATCGCACCGGGAAAAGCTCGACTTCACTTTGCCGCACAGCCGCACCAGGCAGGTCCTGGTTCAGCGAAAGCCGGATCAATGGTATGGCATGCGCTCGCACGACATTGAGGACCGGCTTGTGCGCAGCCAGCTTGACCTGTCGGGCAAAACCATCCACGTGCACAAGCATTCGGCTGCGGTGACGCGCCTGCAGCATCTGATGGAAGAAATCGGGGACAGCATTCACTTGGTGAAAAGGATAGAAGACCCGGAAACCCTGATCGAGGAGGTTGCCCGTGGGGATATTGATTACACGGTGAGTGAGGAACACCTGGCGCGTTTACACGAGGTGTATTATGCCAACATTGATGCCCGCACTCCATTGAGTTTTGAACAACACCTCGCCTGGGCGGTGCCACAGGGAGCCGATGACCTGGTGAAAGCTGTAAACGAGTGGTTGGCAGAATTTGTCGACAGTCCGCAATACACGGAAATTTATGACCGGTACTACAACAATCCGCGCAGCGTGTTTATTGCCAAAAGTGACCTGCATTCACTCGGCGGGGGAAATGTGTCGGTTTTTGATGATTACTTCAAGCGTTACGCGGACATCATTGGCTGGGATTGGCGCCTGATCGCTTCCTTGTCATACCAGGAGTCGCGTTTTAACCCTTCGGCGGTTTCCTGGGCAGGGGCCTTTGGGATCATGCAGCTGATGCCACAGACCGCCGGATTTCTGAATGTGCACGACGAGTCTGAAGTGCACGAGCAGATCGCGGCTGGCATCCGTTACCTGAAGTGGCTTGATGAGCGGCTGAAGGATGAGATCGGGGATGATGACGAGCGGGTGAAGTTCGTGCTGGCCTCCTATAATGCGGGAATTGGTCATGTGCTGGATGCAAGGCGGCTCGCGGAAAAATATGGCAAGGATCCGAATGTGTGGCGCGACAACGTGGACTATTTCCTGCTGAATAAATCAGACCCCAAGTATTACCGGGACCCGGTGGTGCGGCATGGTTATGCCAGGGGTGCTGAACCCTATTATTACGTGTCGGAGATCCAGGAACGATACCGCCATTATAAAAACTTGCTCGACAGATAAAACTGAACCCCCAGGGGTATACACCAAAAGCGCCGGTATGAATCCACATGGCCGGCGTTTTTGTTTTAATGGGCCTCCAGCCAGTTGTCGCCCGTGTTCATCTCCACCACCACGGGCACATCCAGTTGGATCGCGTGCTTCATTTTATCCTCCACAATTGGCATCAGCTCATCGGTTTCGTCCTTGCGGGCATCGAAAACCAGTTCGTCATGCACCTGAAGCACCATTTTGCTCTTCATGCCCTTGCTGACCATCTCTTTGTGGATGGCGATCATGGCCATCTTGATCATGTCGGCGGCTGTCCCCTGGACGGGTGCATTGATGGCGTTGCGTTCGGCATAGCCCCGCACGACGCTGTTCGAACTATTGATGTCGCGCACATAGCGCCTTCGGCCCATCATCGTTTGCACATACCCATGTTCCCTGGCGAAGGCAATGTTTTGGTCCATGTATTGCTTGATGCCGGGATATTTATTGAAATATTGATTGATGATCTCAGCAGCTTCTGATCGGGGAACCCCCAGCCGTTCAGACAGTCCGAAGGCCGAAATCCCATAAACGATGCCGAAGTTGACCGTTTTGGCATTGCGCCGCATTGCTTTCGTCACTTCGTCAATGGCCACTTCATACACTTTGGCTGCCGTGGCCGTGTGAATGTCCAATCCCTCGCGAAAGGCTTCCTTCATTGCTTCATCTCCGCTAAGGGAGGCGATGATGCGCAATTCTACCTGGCTGTAATCAGCCGCCAGCAGGGTATGCGTTTTGTCGCGGGGCACGAAGGCCTTGCGGATCAGCCGGCCTTCCTCCGTCCTTATCGGGATGTTTTGCAGGTTGGGATTATTGGAAGACAGACGTCCGGTTGCTGCCACCGTTTGGTTAAAAGAGGTATGGATGCGGCCGGTTTTTTCGGAAATCAGTTTTGGGAGCGCATCCACATAAGTGGATTTCAGCTTGGTAAGCGATCTGTACTCCAAAATTTTTGGGATGATGGGGTGCTTGTCCTTCAGCTTGGAGAGCACGTCCTCGCTCGTACTGTATTGTTTGGTCTTGGTGCGTTTGGCTCCGCTCGACACCTTCAGCTTGTCGAACAAGATCTCTCCGAGTTGCTTGGGCGAGCCAATGTTGAACCGGGTACCCGCCCATCCATAAATTTCTTTTTCAGCCGCTTCGATGTGTTCGCGAAGCACCTCAGCATAGTCGCTGAGCGCCTGTTTGTCGATGCGTACGCCGGCATCTTCCATGTCAGCAAGCACATGCACCAGCGGGGCTTCCATCTGTTCAAAAAGCGCCAGCAAGTCGTGTTCCTTCAGCCTGGGCTCAAACACTTCCCTGAGTTGCAGGGTGATGTCCGCATCTTCGCAAGCATAGGGAGCTGCCTTTTCCAGGGGTACGCTGCGCATGCTCTTCTGCTTTTTGCCTTTTTTCCCGATCAGGACCTCAATGGGGATCGGCTTGTAATCAAGATAGGTCTCAGCAAGGACGTCCATGTTGTGCCGCATATCGGGTTGCAGCAGGTAGTGTGCCAGCATGGTGTCGAAGAGCCTGCCATTGACCTCAATGCCATAGGGTTTCAGCACGCCGATATCAAACTTGAGGTTTTGTCCGGTTTTTTCAATGTCCGGATTGGCAAACACCTCCCGGAAGG
>PUPG01000244.1 GCA_003553005.1 Bacteroidales bacterium | reverse complement strand
GAAAATGACGACCATGACATTACCGGGCATCTTACTTTTTGGCATCAGCGGTGGGGAGATATTGATGCTCATCCTGCTGGTGCTCTTATTGTTCGGCCCGAAAAAAATTCCGGAGATCGCACGGATGATAGGCAAAGGCTTGGGCGAAGTCCGCAAGGTGCAACGAGAGATCAACTCCGAGATCCACCGATATTCCTCAGAGATGGAGGGGGAAGTCAGGAGAATGGAATCGGAGGTTAAAAAAGAGGTAGAAGCCTTTAAGCATACCCCCGGACCCGAAGACAGGCAGGAGAAAGATCAGGCTGCAAAAACATCCAATAGTGATTCCGGGGAGAATCAAACAAAAACAGGTGATGCCAGCGATAACGCGGATGATGCTGACCTGCCTTTCCCTTACAGGGAGAATAAAGACCATCGAAAAACCCAGGAAGAGTAGAAACTTCTGCAATTATTTTCATCCTGTTGCGTTTTCAGGTTGATCATGTTGAAGCGTATTAATTCATAGTATAGATGCATAAGCTAATCAAGCTGGTTTTCCTTTTCTCACTGATTATGATGGTTTCAGTTTTGGAAACCCAGGGGCAAAACCGTCGACTTGAGCGCGCTGAGCGCGCTTTCGAACTCCAGCAATACCACGAGGCCATTGACTTGTACCGGCGTGTCCTCGACAGACTGGATCGCAGTGAGCGGGAAAAAACAGCAGAGTTGACATTCAAGGTGGCACTTTGCTACCGGTACACGAACAACTACCGCATGGCGGAATCCTGGTTCAGAAGGGCCATTCGTACCGATTACCCCGATCCGGTGGCCTATTTATACCTTGCCCAGGCCAAAATGCAGAACGAAAAGTATGAAGAAGCCCGGGAGACTTTTAAAACTTACATGGAAAAGGCACCCGACGATTGGCGGGGACCACTCGGACTGCAATCCATCGAGCTGACCATGAAACTCAAGGAAGAGCCAGAGGATTATGACGTGGAACCCGTTCGCCTGTTTAACTCGCCTGCCGATGACATGACACCTGCTTATGGAGATCACAGGGGAACGACGCTGATATTTGCCTCCTCCCGCGATGATGCCATGGGGCGTGATGAAGACCCCTGGACCGGAAACAAGCACAGCTCGTTTTTTATCACCTACGAGGATCGCGCCGGCAATTGGGACCGGCCTGTATTGATGGATGAAGGTCCGATTAACACGGAATATAATGAAGGCGCTCCCTCCGTGAATGCAACTGCCACGGAAATGTTCTTTACCCGGTGTACAAGGGCCGAAGGGGTCAGCATGGGATGCCGGATTTTCCAAGCCACGAGGGAAGGGGCAAACTGGACGAATCCACAGGAAGTGCCATTGACAGAAGACAGTCTCATCACTGTGGGGCACCCGGCAATTAGTCCCGACGAACTGGAGCTCTACTTCGTAAGCAATATGCATGGAAATATTGGCGAACGTGATATATGGGTCGCGCGGCGGGAAACAGCCAATGACGAATTCGGCAGACCTGAAAACCTTGGGGAAACCATCAATACCCAAGGCAACGAAATGTTCCCTTATGTGCATGAAGATGGATCGCTCTATTTTGCGTCCGATGGCCATCCCGGCATGGGTGGACTGGATATCTTCAGAACGACTTATACCGGGGGAGAATGGTCAGAGCCGGAAAACCTCGGACCGCCTTTCAACAGTGCAGCCGATGACTTTGGCATCATTTACAAGCCAGGCCGTGAAGAAGGCTTTTTTACTTCAAATCGTGGACGCAGGGGAATTTATGATATCTACTCCTTCTACCAGGCCCCGGTAGAGTTCCGGATCAGTGGTATTGTGCTGGACGACAGTACCCAAACAGCCGTGGCAGACGCCAATGTGCAGCTCGTTGGGTCGGATGGGTCGCTGGTTCAGAAAGAGACCGACAATGACGGATCTTTTCTTTTTGATGAAGACCTGGTTAAAGAAAATACCGATTATGAGATCCTCGTGAATAAGACCGGCTATTTTTCAGCAAGGGCGACTGAATCAACCCGTGGACTGGAAAGAAGCCGTGAATTTGAATTAGAGATCGGTATTGCCCCAATACCAGTTACCGCCATAGAGCTGCCTGAAATTCTTTATGAATTTGACAGCTGGGAGCTGCAAACACAATTCAAGGACTCGCTCAATGGCCTGGTGCAAACATTGGAAGACAACCCCCACATCGTGATCGAACTCGCATCGCATACCGATAGCCGGGGTACACATGAATACAACGATACCCTCTCACTCAGGCGGGCCGAAGCCGTGGTGGAATACCTCGTGGAACAAGGCATCGAAAATGAACGAATCGAAGCTGCTGGTTATGGGAAACGTGAGCCCAGGGTGCTGGACAGGGATGTGGAAAGAAACGGGTATCTCTTTGAAGAGGGTACAGCGCTTACCGAAGAGTTTATCGAAGGACTTGAATCAGAGGAGCAGCAGGAGGTTGCCCACGAAATGAACAGACGCACCGAATTCAGGGTGCTGAGAGAAGACTATCAGCCTCCCCTGATCGAAGAAGAGGATCTGGATGAAGTCCCGGAAGCGGATGAAGAAGAACCCGAAAGAGAAGAGACATCAGAACCGGACAGATAATGGGAACTTACCAGCAAAGAGGCGTCTCCTCCGACAAAGAAGACGTGCACAAAGCCATCGGCAACCTGGATAAAGGACTTTATCCAAAAGCATTTTGCAAAATCGTACCAGACCACCTGGGCGGATCAGCCAGTCACTGTACGGTCATGCACGCAGATGGAGCGGGGACCAAATCGTCGCTGGCCTGGCTGTACTGGAAAGAGACCGGAGACCTTTCTGTATGGGCTGGCATTGCTCAGGATGCAGTAGTCATGAACCTGGACGACTTGCTGTGTGTTGGTGCAACCGACAACATCCTCTTGTCTTCTACCATCGGACGGAATAAAAAACAGGTCCCCGGGGAAGTCATCCAGGCCATCATCGAAGGTACCAATGCATTCCTGGAAACAATGCATGCACACGGCATAAACATCACCCTAACCGGTGGCGAAACGGCCGATGTGGGCGACCTGGTGCGCACCGTGATTGTAGACTCCACGGTGACAGCCCGACTGCCACGCCATGAGGTGGTCGACAACGGCAACATCCGCGAAAATGACCTCATCATCGGATTGGCTTCGTTTGGCCAGACTACTTACGAGGACACCTACAATAGTGGGATTGGCAGCAACGGGCTGACCTCGGCAAGACATGACGTCTTTGACCAGCGCTACGCCCGCAATTACCCGGAAAGTTATGATACTAGCCTGGATCAGAAGGTGGTGTACACAGGGCAATGTGGTCTCACCGATAAGCTTCCCGGCATGCCGCTCGATATGGGCAAAATGGTCCTGAGTCCCACGCGAACTTATGCCCCGGTAGTGAAAAGAATCCTGTCGCATTACCGCGAACAGATCCACGGCATGGTGCATTGCAGTGGGGGAGGGCAAACGAAGATCCTGCATTTTATCGACGACCTGCACATCATTAAGGACAACCCTTTTGCTCCCCCGCCGTTGTTCAACTACATCCAGGAAACAACATCCACCCCCTGGAAAGAAATGTACAAGGTGTTTAACATGGGGCACCGCTTTGAAGTCTACCTGCAGGATCAAACCGCCGCGCAGGAGATCATCGCCCTTTGTGCTGATTTTGGCCTTGAGGCGAAAATCATAGGCAGCGTTAGACGCTCAGCAACAAAAAAGCTTTGGATTTCCGGTCCGGATGGCAATATTGTATACCCCTAAGCATACTTCGACCCATTTTTGTACCTTTGCAGGGCAAAAAAACATGCACCACCATGCTATTGGAGAAATTAAACGCCATCAAAGAGCGCCACGAGGAG
>PUPG01000081.1 GCA_003553005.1 Bacteroidales bacterium | reverse complement strand
TCAGCATTGCCATCATGGGCTGCATGGTGAATGGGCCTGGAGAAATGGCCGGAGCAGATTACGGCGTCATTGCCACACGGGAGGGCAAAATGCATCTTTTCGAAGGCGAATGCATCCTGGCTCATCACATCACCGCCGGCGAAGCCATCGCACTGATCAAAAAACGCATCCGGCAAAAGGCTGCTGACCAACCTGAATGACCGACAGATGATAACCAATGTGCCACCAAAGCGATGATTAATGAGTCATTGGCCAGCGAGGATCTGACCACCCCCTGGCTGGCGCTTGCGGCAGTGAAATCATCGCCAGCGACACGTACATGGGTCACCACAGCAAAATAGGCACGGATTATGCAAAACGTCGTATATTTGTTTTTTAAATTGACTGACTAATGAATATTCTGATCACTGGTGACAGCCAGGTGGCTCTCCACCTTGCTGAGCTTTTATCGGGCGAAAACCATGACGTTACCCTGGTCGCACCAAGCAAAGAGTTGCTCAAGGTCATTGAGTCGCACTCTGACCTGCTGACCATCGTAGGTGACTCCACCTCCATCCAGGTGTTGAAAAACGCGGATGTTCGACGGACAGAACTGGTTATCAGCGCACACAACGATGGCAGGCTGAATTTGCTCACCGCCCTGCTTGCCAAACGGCTGGGCGCGAAAAAGTGCATCGCAAAAGTCAACGAACCCGAATACCTGACCCAGGAATGCAAAAGACATTACAACGATCTGGGCATTGACTACCTGGTGTCGCCAGAACTCATTGCCGCGAAAGAGATCGTGAACCTGTTGACCAACACTGCGGCAGCTGAAATATTTGATTTCACTGACCACAAGCTATCCCTCATGCTGGTCAAGCTGGAGGCCGGCGCACCCGTAATTGGCAAAACCCTTCGCGAAATAGCCAGGGAATATGAACAGCTGAATTTCCGGGCGGTTTCCATTCACCGGCGTGCAAAGACCATCATTCCCCGCGGCGATGACCTTTTCCAGGAAGATGACCTGGCCTATGTCGTGACCAAGCCCAAGGGGATTGACCACCTTTTGGAGCTAAGTGGTAAAAAGCGTTTCGACATCAACAACGTGATGATCGTTGGTGGTGGTGCAGTAGGCAGCCAGGCGGCCGCATCGCTCGAAAAAGACTTCAGCGTGAAGCTTTTCGACCTGAACACCGAGCGGGCCAATGAGCTTTCGGACCAACTGCGTTCGACCCTGGTCATTAACGGCGACGCCCGGGACATCAATTTGCTGGAGAGTGAAAGTGTGTCTTCCATGGATGCTTTCGTGGCCGTTACCAACAACTCGGAAACCAATATCCTGACCTGCCTGCTTGCCAAACGCTATGGCGTAAAGAAAACGATCGCCCTGGTGGAGAACATTGACTTCATTGAAATCTCGCAAAGCGTGGGCATTGATACCATCATCAACAAAAAACTCGCCACAGCCAGTTATATCATACGGTTCACGATGACCGCAGATGTTGTATCTACCAAGTGCCTCACCAGCGTGGATGCCGAAGTTTTCGAGTTCCTGGCCAGGGAGGGTTCACCCGTGACGAAAAAACCCATACGCCGCCTGAACTTTCCGCGTGAGGCCATCATCGGTGGCATCATCCGGGACAATGAAGGTTGCATTGCAAGGGGCGACATGCAGATCCAACCGGGCGACAAGGTAGTGGTGTTTGCCCTGCCAGATGCCTTTGATGGTGTCGACAAAATGTTCAAAAGTAAATCGTGAGCGCCATCAACCTGAAATACCCCATGTTAAGTATCTGCATCCCCATATACAACCACGACGTCAGCAAGCTGGCAAAGTCCCTGAAAAAGCAGGCAGATCAACTGGACATCGATGCCGAGCTGCTATTGCTTGATGATGCCTCGGCCCCTGCCTATCAAAAACGCAACCGCGAGCTGAACCAAATCACAGGCATCCAATACGAGGAGCTGGACAAGAATGTGGGAAGAAGCAGAATAAGAAATATCCTATCGGACAAAGCAAGCGGCTCTCACATCCTCTTTATGGATTGCGACACCCTGGTCACCCACGACGATTACCTCGCGATGTATGCCCGCGAAATGCCTAAGGCACAAGTGGTTTGCGGCGGACATGTATATGATGACAAACCGGCTGACCCCAAATACCTGCTGCACTGGACAGTCGGTTCAAGCCGGGAGGTTAGAAGCGCACTTGGACGGCAAAAAAGACCTTACCACTCTTTCATGACCGGCAATTTCATGATCGCCAGGAAGGTCATGCAGAAAATCCGTTTCCGCGAAGATCTCCAGGGTTATGGTCACGAAGACACCATGTTTGGTTATGAATTAAAAAAGCACCACATCCCCGTAAAACATATTGAAAACCCGCTGCTGCACACCGGTCTGGAAGATGCAGACAGTTTCCTGAAAAAAAGCAGGGAAAGCATCATCAACCTGATGAAATCCTGGGAAATGACGGGCCACGACATGGCGTATGCCCAAATGGTAACCATCCTGGAAAACTACCTGCGCTACAAACATTATAAACTCTTTTGGCCATTGAAGCTGGCTGCGCCCAGGATCAGGATGGTCACGGAAAAAAACCTGCGGGGGGAATCACCCAAAATGTGGGTCTTCGACCTCTACAAACTCTGTCATCTTCACTGGTACGAAACCAAATAGGTTTCCAACACCTCGCAATGCCCCTCAGGATGTAGGGCCAGGTGATCGATCTCTGCGGGGATTAGCACGCACTCACCAGCAGCCACACCCGTGGAACCACCGGCAAAATTGATGGAAAAACGGCCCTTCAGGCAAACATAGACCACAAAGGAGTCCACAAACACATACTCCTGGTTGATTTGTTGGTCAAACGCAAGCAGGCGGGTAGTAAACTCCGGAACACCGACCAGTTCCACTGGTGTATTCTTTTTTGCCTCGTAAGCCACGCGGCCATCTCTCGGGGAAAACTCCAACGCCTCCATGGCTTCTTCGACATGCAATTTTCTTGGATTGCCATCAATGCCCGGCCTGTCCCAGTCATAGACCCGGTAAGTAATGTCCGAAGCCTGTTGAATCTCACAAAGCGTAACTCCCTTCCCGATTGCATGAATCTGTCCGGCCGGAATATAAAACACATCGCCAGGCTTCACGGCATGGGATTGCAACAAGTCTTTCACCGACTTATCCATCAGTTTATCGCGAAACAAACCCGGCGTGACATCTTCATGAAAGCCCAGCAGGATCTCTGCGCCAGGCGAAGCATCAACCACGTACCACATCTCGGTCTTTCCCCGGCTGTGATGCCGCTCCATGGCCATCGCATCGCCAGGGTGCACCTGGATGGACAGGTCATCGGCAGTATCCAGGAATTTGAACAACAAAGGGAAGTTGCTGCCAAACTGATCAAACACCGATTCACCGACCAGCTCACCCATATACACCTCAATCAACTCGGGGAGTTCATTGCCCGCCAAAAATCCATTTTGTACCACCGACACATGGCCAGGCATGCCGGATATCTCCCAACTTTCCCCGCAATTGGGCAGAGGGTCGAAATCCTTACCAAGCAAAGCGTTGAGTTTTTTGCCCCCCCAGACCTTCTCCTTCAGGATGGGGGTGAACTTCATCGGATACAGTGTGTACATAGGGCGTAATGACAGTTTATGGCCATTCAACTTCTTCCTCATCATCCATGGCGACTGCCCAACTCACCAGCACCAGCTGATCTTTTTCAAAAACAAACTGCATGTGGGCGTCGTGGAAAAACAGGATCAGCTCTTCCAGCTCTTCATCTTCTTCCACTTCGTGCGACTCAAATGTGTTTTCCTGCATCAGTTTAATGATGCTGTCCCTGTCGAGTGCAAATATTTTTTGTCCGAACAGCGTCGCATCCGGGTGGTCTGTCTC
>PUPG01000161.1 GCA_003553005.1 Bacteroidales bacterium | reverse complement strand
TGCTGCGGAAGAAAATCTCATTATTCAAACCTTTATAGCCCATAAACCTAACGCCACAACCCAGTACGTCACAACCCCCTAAAACTTCACAAACCCCTTAACCCTTTAACTCCATAACCCCACAACCATCTAACCCCACAACCATCTAACCCAGCAACTTTCCACCACACCACAAGATTTCTTGTAACATCAAACTTCAAACCTCTTTTTCCCTGGAGATTACGCATCAATATTCGCGTACCTCGCGTTCTTCTCAATAAACTCCCTGCGTGGGGGCACCTCATCGCCCATAAGCATGGAGAAGGTGCGGTTGGCTTCGGCGGCATTTTCGATGTCCACCTGGCGCAACTTCCTGAACTCGGGGTTCATGGTGGTCTCCCAGAGTTGTTCGGCGTTCATCTCACCGAGACCCTTGTAGCGTTGGATGCCGATGCCGCTTTCCTTGCCATTTTTTGACATGTCTGCGACGATCATTTTTCGTTCGTCTTCGTTCCAGGCGTAGCGCTCATCCTTGCCTTTTTTGATGAGATAGAAGGGTGGGGTGGCAATGTAGATATAACCCAACTCGATCATCTCGCGCATGTAGCGGAAAAAGAAGGTGAGAATGAGTGTCGCAATGTGGCTGCCGTCCACGTCGGCGTCGGTCATGATGATGACCTTGTGGTAGCGAAGCTTCTCGATGTTCAGGGCCTTGCTGTCGTCATCGGTTCCCACCGACAGGCCCAGTGCGGTAAATATGGTTTTGATCTCTTCGTTGTCGAAGATCTTGTGGGGCATCGCCTTTTCCACGTTCAGGATCTTACCCCTGAGTGGCAGGATCGCTTGAAATCCCCGGTCGCGGCCTTGTTTGGCCGTTCCACCTGCCGAGTCACCCTCCACCAGGAAGATTTCGCACTTGGCGGGATCGTTTTCGGAGCAGTCGGCCAGCTTCCCTGGTAGTCCGGTGCTGCTCAAAACGCTTTTCCTTTGCACCAGTTCGCGCGCTTTGCGGGCTGCATGGCGCGCCGTGGCGGCCAGGATTACCTTGTTGACGATCGCCTTGGCGTCGCGGGGGTTCTCTTCCAGGTAATGGCTCAGCATTTCGCTGACAGCCTGGTCTACCGCACCGCTTACTTCTGAGTTGCCCAGCTTGGTTTTGGTTTGGCCTTCAAACTGTGGCTCCGCGACCTTGACGGAAATCACCGCGGTGAGTCCTTCCCGGAAGTCGTCCCCGTTGATCTCGAACTTCAGCTTGGCAAGCATCCCCGTGCGTTCGGCATAGTTCTTCAGCGTGCGGGTGAGTGCCCTGCGGAATCCGGCCAGGTGGGTTCCCCCTTCGATGGTGTTGATGTTGTTCACATAGGCCTGCACGTTTTCCGTAAAGGACGCATTGTATTGCATGGCGACTTCCACCGGGATGCCTGCTTTTTCCGAAAACATGCAGATGGGTTCGCCAATCAGTTTCTCGCGGGTATCGTCGAGGTACTCCACAAACTCCGACAGGCCGGCTTCCGAATAATACACGTCTTTGACCGGTTGCCCGTTGTCGTCGCGCTGGCGCATGTCGGTCAGGGTCAGTTGTACGCCTTTGTTCAGGAATGAAAGTTCGCGCAGCCGGTTTGTCAGGATTTCGTAATTGAATTCCGTGGTCTGGAATATGCTTTTGTCTGGGGTAAAGGTAACCTTGGTGCCCCTGAGTTCGGTGTCACCTGTATCTTTAACGGCATACTGGGGGATGCCTGTTTTGTACTCCTGGATGTACAAGCGTTTGTCGCGATGCACTTCCACCGACATGTGTTCCGAGAGGGCATTCACACAGGATACGCCCACACCGTGCAAACCACCGGATACCTTGTAGGTGTCCTTATTAAATTTGCCGCCGGCATGGAGCACGGTCATCACCACCTCCAGGGCGCTTCTGCCTTCTTTTTCGTGGATGTCGACCGGAATGCCCCGGCCATTGTCAATCACGGTGATGGAGTCGTCTTCATTGATCACCACATCAATCTGATCGCAGTAGCCGCCCATGGCCTCATCAATGGAGTTATCCAGGACCTCGTAAACCAGGTGGTGCAAGCCTTTGTTGCTTACATCACCAATATACATGGCGGGTCTTTTTCTTACTGCTTCAAGGCCTTCAAGGACCTGGATGCTGGTGGCATCATAATTCAGTTTATCTAACGCTTCTGGCTTAAGTGGTGCCTTCATAATATCTGCTTTTGAATAACAGGCAAAGATACACTTTTCCCCTGATTTTTCCTAAAAAAAAGCAAGAAAAACAGACCTTGAAAATACTGAAAATGAACAAATTAGAAGGCAAAGCTCATGCCGCCCAAAAAGTTGAATCCCTGGGTGGGATATCCAAGCCATCTTTCGTATTCATCATTCAGGATGTTGGAGAAGTTCAGGAAGACCGACAGGCGCTGGTTATAGCGGTATTCGATGCCCAGGTTGGCGTCGGCATAGAAGTCGTGCAGTTCGATTTCGGTGGGTTGCTGTTCACCTTCCATATAGAATGCGCCCCAGGTTTTGTCGCGTCCGAAAACATCTGCAGTAAGGATGATTTTATCCTGGATGTTGTAGCGGGTATGAAAGCCGACCTCAAATTGGGGCTTATGCCAGGCCCTGGGCAGTTGGTCAAGGGAGTAGTCGTAGTAATCGCCGCGCAGGCGCACGGACAGGCTTTCGCCAAAACGGTAAAACAGTTCTGCGGTAAGATTGAGCTCCCGGATGTCGTCGTACACGACCAGGAAGGGTTGCTGTGGCGCAAAACCGGCTTCCTGGATGGGTTCCGGCAGCATCCCCGGATCCGCATGGTATCTTGTCCGGGCAAAGAACGGGTAATTGTCAATCTGGCGATTTTTCATGCGCAGGTTGTAGGAGAAATGGTTGCCGATGGCCCCGTGGATGCCGACATTGACTGCTGTACGGATGTTGCTGAATCCGGTGCCGGCCAGTGGGGTCACAAAGGGATTGTTTTCTGATAGCTCGTGCCAGGACTGTCTTTTGAGGCCACCGCTGAAGGATGCACCTGCGATCAGGTTTTCCGGAATGATCTCCATTTGGAATCCTGCCAGCGGATAGGCCCGCAGGGTAAAATTGCCCTGGTCGTCTTCTGCGGATACATTGGCACCAAGGTGGAAGTCGATCCTGTCGATTGTGCTGTAGAGTTTTGGTTTCAGACTGTAGATGCCTGTGTGCAGCGTGTCGGCCAGGTTATGCTGGTAATCATACCGGGCATCTGCTTCCAGGTTAAAGCGCTGTTCGTCCATCATCCCAAAAGGATCTGCTGCTACCTGGCTGCCGATTTCGCCGTGCAGGCGGAAAAGGTGCTCGCTGCCATCATACCGGTCGCTGAGCCACTGGTGTTGCAGGCCCGTGTGATAATTGATGCGCTCGTCTTCGTCTGCATTGTTGCCAAAGCGGAGCTCCGACGACAGCTGTTCATAGCGTTGCCGGGTGCCACCTTCAAAAGGATCCCATAGCGCATCATTGGCGTCTTTTTTCCCTGGCAATGGCGGGGCAAAAGGGGTTCCATAATAGTGGAAGACGTGCCGGCGATAGTCCACATCTGCTTTCAGCGTATGCTGATCATAAAACCGTGTGCCGTAAACGTTTGCCCTGTTCCTGCTAAAGGTGCTGTTGTGGAAGTTGTCGATATCTTCGCCTGATGAGCGGTGTTTCAGGTGTACGCCAAGCGCATATTCATCGGACCTCAGGGTGTTGTAAAAACCTTCAAAGTAGGGGGTCTGGTAGGATCCGTAGCCACCCTTGACCAGTCCGCGGTAGAGTTTTTCAAGCGGTTCGCCACGCATCCGGGCAGGAGTGATGGGCTCCGGGTCAAAGCGCACAAAAGCCCTTCGGGGTTCGATCCGGTAATCAAAATCCATGTCCACGGTAACGGTATCTTCAATCACCGGGTCCAGGTTGATTTTAAACGCTTCGGAGATGGATG
>PUPG01000050.1 GCA_003553005.1 Bacteroidales bacterium | reverse complement strand
CTGGCCTGGCTTCTCCGGTGCAATTGGAAGGGGATACCACCACGGTCGTGCTGACCGATTATTTTGTGATGGGTGCTGAGGCCGGCATCGATTCGGTGACGGGATCCGGGAGGTTGGGCTTTGTGCTTGCGGAAGACCGCGCGTACCTGCAAATCGTGGCCCGGTCGAATTTCGTTCCCCATCTCTCAGCAATGACCATCTGGAAAGCGGGCACCCCCTACAGCCTGATGGTCAAACGCGGCAAGCGGGAGCGGTTCACCTTCAAGTTTGATCCCCAGGGGGAAGGCTATCGCAGGGTGGCCCTGCGCGGGGAGATGAACGACTGGAACGCCTCCGCCAACCCGATGCACCTGATTGACGGGGTGTGGCAAACGGAACTGGACCTGAAACACGGCCACTACCAGTACCAGATCCGGGCGGATGGCGAAGACATGCTCGATCCCAACAACCCCCACGTGGTCGATGACCACAACGGCGGTTACAACTCCCTGCTGAAAGTCGGCCAGATTGACCGCGATGTGGTACCACGACTGTACCCCGAAAGCCACCGGCGCTTCAGGGTGCACATTGGTAAAGAAAATGAGGTGGATGACATTTTTGCCTTCTGGCAAAACTTTCGCATTCCGGATGTATATGTGACCACCCACGATGGGATGATCCAGGTGCAGGTGCCGGGCGATGCCACGGAAAAGCAGCGCAGCTACCTGCGCATCTGGGCACAGAACGAACACGGGCCTTCCAACGACTTGCTGATCCCGCTGGAATACGGCCGTCCGGTTAAGGATCCCGAATAGCTAACCCGCTAGCTCCGCGTGGGCGACCCGGTTAACCCCATAACACATTAACTCCATAACTATTTAATATTCACCAAAACATAAGACGATGAAAAAAACAAGATTGCCCTTTTACCCATTTTTCCTGATGGCCTTCGTGGTGATGACCTTCGCTGCGTGTGGCCCGGCCCCCGACACAGACCGCGAGGTCGCCGACAAGGAGATCAGCGCTGTGAACCACCCCGAGTGGAGCATGAATGCCAATATCTATGAGGTGAACGTGCGGCAGTATACGCCGGAAGGAACCTTTGAGGCCTTTGGCGAGCACCTGGAACGCCTGGAAGACATGGGCGTGGATATCCTGTGGTTCATGCCGATCCAGCCAATTGGCGAAAAAAACCGCAAAGGCTCCCTGGGCAGCTACTACTCCATCAAGGACTACAAAGCTGCCAACCCGGAATTTGGGACGCTAGCAGATTTTCAGCGGATCGTGGACGAGGCCCACGAACGGGGAATGTACGTCATCCTCGACTGGGTGGCCAACCATACCGCCTGGGATCACTATTGGACAGAAACCAATCCTGAATATTATGAAACCGATGCCGATGGCAACTTTTTCCCACCCAATGAAGACTGGTCGGATGTGTTGCAGCTCGATTACGAAAATGACGCGCTCCGTGATGCCATGATCGGCGAAATGCGCTTCTGGGTTGAAGAGATCGGCATCGATGGCTTCCGCTGCGATGTGGCCTACATGGTGCCCACGGAGTTCTGGAATCGCGCCCGGCAGGAACTGGAAAGCGTCAAGGAGGTCTATATGCTTGCAGAAGCAGAGCATCCTGAGCTTCACTACCACGCCTTTGAGTCTGGCTATGGCTGGGAGCTGCATCACATCATGAACGATGTGGCTGCGGGCGACCAGACGGTAGCCGATATCGATGCCTACTTCCAGGACGACGAAGATGCTTTCCCCCATGGCGCCTACAAGATGTATTTCATCACCAACCATGATGAAAACTCCTGGGCTGGTACGGAGTTTGACCGCCTGGGCGATGGCGTGGAGGCGTTTGCCGTGTTTACGGCCACCATTCCGGGAACCATCCTGGTCTACAGTGGCCAGGAAGCGGGCTTCGACCGGATGCTCGAATTCTTTGAGAAAGACCAGATCGACTGGGGAGACTACAAGTATCACGACTTTTACAAAAGCCTCCTGGGCCTCAAAAGGGAAAACCAGGCACTCTGGAACGGCGACTTTGGCGGCGAAATGATCCGTGTGCATACCAACTACGACGAGCAGGTGTTTTCTTTTGTCCGTGAAAAAGACGGAGACCAGGTGTTTGTGGTGCTCAACCTGTCGGATGAGGCACTCGACGTGGACTTTGCCGGTGATGCCTTTGCCGGCCAGTATACCGAGCTGTTTACGGAAGAAAGCTTCGACATCGATGCCGACTTCTCCATGAACCTTGAGCCCTGGGCTTACTACGTGTTTCATAACTAGTCAGCGCCCGGCCCCGATTCCTCTGTTGGAATTTTCAAAAAATCTGTTAGCCCATGCGCAGTGATTTTGGTTTCTCGCAGAGGACCGCAAAGGATTTAGCTGAGGCTCGCAGAGGGAACGGGCAGGGATAAAGAACACTCCCCTTGGTGCTAAAATCTTGTCACAGCGGTTTCATCAAGGGGGTAAACTTACGGCACCCGGCCACAGGCCGGCGTGCCGTTTCTGTATGCTGTCACCCGATAAAACGCCGGCAAAAAAACACACAATCAAAAATTATCCCGTACATTTGAATAAGCGATGGCTGTGTTTTGGCCCGGCAACCCAAAAGCCATGAGCTAACAGCCAACGGCAAATGGACAACAGCCAATGGCCAGACATTTTGACCTTTCGACTTTTCGACATTTTGACCTTTTTAGCCTATGAAAACAAAGATCAACACTTTTTTTCAGGCCATCAGGAAGGCGGTGCATTTCGCCAGTGTGGAGATCTGGCGCATGCCGCTGAAAGACCTGCCGCCGCGCAAAACCTTCCTTATCCGGCAACTGCGCATCCTTGTGCTGGCGTTGCGGGGCTTTCGTGAAGACAAGGTCTTGCTGAGGGCGCCGGCCCTTACCTTCTATTCGATGTTCAGCATCGTACCGATCGTGGCCCTGGCCTTTGGGATCGCGCAGGGCTTTGGACTGGAAATGTACGTGGAGCGGCAGCTGCAAGCTGCCCTGGCCGGCAGGGAAGAGGTGTTTGAATGGGTGATGGACCTCACGCGCTCCTTCTTTGCCCAGACGCACGGCGGAACCGTGGCCACGGTGGGTCTCCTCATCCTGCTCTATACCATCACCATGCTGCTCACCAACATCGAGCAGTCCTTCAATGAGATATGGCAGGTAACCAAGGCCAGGAGCTGGTCGCGGAAGTTCAGCGACTACTTTTCGATGATGTTCCTGGCCCCCCTCTTCTTCATCGTGGCAAGCGCCACCACGGTGTACCTGAACACCCAGATCCAGGAAATGAGCGGTACCCTGATCAACCCCGTGCTCCTTTTCCTGGTCAACCTGATTCCCTACCTCTTGATCTGGATGATTTTTACCCTGCTCTATATGATCATGCCCAATACGAAGGTGAAGTTCAGCTCCGCCCTGATCGCCGGAATCATTGCCGGAACCATCTTCCAGTTGGTGCAATGGGGGTACATTGCCTTCCAGATTGGTGCGGCAAAATATGGGGCCATATACGGCTCCTTTGCAGCGCTGCCCCTGCTGCTGCTTTGGATGCAGGTGAGCTGGATCGTGGTGCTGTTTGGCGCGGAGCTCTCTTTTGCCAACCAGCACGTCGAAAACTACGAGTTTGAAGCTGAAACCAAACACATCAGTCCCTTCAACAAGAAAATCCTCGCGCTCTACATCATGCACTTGCTGATATCCCACTTTGAAAAGGGAGAAAGGCCCCTGAGTTCGGATGAAATCGCAGACGAGCTGCACATACCCAACAGCTTGGTGAGCAGCATTCTGAATGACCTCTTCAAAACCGGACTGGTGAGTGAAGCGGAGACGCAGTCTTCCCGCGAAAGCGCTTATCAGCCAGCTTTCGATATCCATAAGATCCGGATCAAAACCGTGATCGACCGCCTGGAGCACCAAGGCATTGACGGACTCTTTGCCAAACCTTCCG
>PUPG01000232.1 GCA_003553005.1 Bacteroidales bacterium | reverse complement strand
CAGCTTGAGCAGCTTTTCCCTTTCACTCTGGAGCATTCGGCTCACCGGGATGCCTGTCCAGCGCGATACCACATCCGCAATGTCCTCGGCACTGACCTCTTCCTTGATCAACGCACTTTCCACCTGCATGTCGCGTAATTGCTGATGCAGCTCCTGCAGCTTTTCTTCAGCCTCCTTGATGCGGCCATAACGGATCTCAGCCACCTTGCCGAAGTCACCGCTGCGTTCAGCCTGTTCCGCTTCAAATCGATATTGTTCGATGGCTGCTTTGTGTTTCTGGATCCCATCCACCACCGCCTTTTCATCTTCCCATTGGGCCTTCAGCTTGTTTTTCTCCTCTTGCAGGTTCGCCAATTCTTCCGTGAGCACCTTCAGTTTCGCCTCATCCTTCTCGCGCTTGATGGCTTCCCGTTCAATTTCCAGCTGCCTGATCTTGCGTTCCACTTCATCCAGCTCTTCCGGCACCGAATTCATCTCCAGGCGAAGCTTGGAAGCTGCCTCATCCACCAGGTCGATGGCTTTGTCAGGCAGAAAGCGATCGGATATGTAGCGGTGGGAGAGCTCGACGGCCGCGATGATCGATTCATCCTTGATGCGCACCTGGTGGTGGGTTTCATATCGTTCCTTGAGGCCGCGCAAAATGCTGATTGCATCAGGCCTGGTCGGTTCATCCACCATCACGATCTGAAAGCGGCGTTCCAGCGCTTTGTCCTTCTCAAAGTACCGCTGGTATTCTTTGAGTGTGGTCGCACCAATGGCACGCAACTCACCCCTGGCGAGGGCCGGCTTCAAAATGTTGGCTGCATCCATCGCACCCTCTCCCGAGGCTCCGGCGCCCACCAGCGTGTGGATCTCATCAATAAACAGGACATACTCGCCATCAGATGCCACCACTTCCTTCACCACCGCTTTGATGCGCTCCTCAAACTCCCCTTTGTACTTGGCTCCGGCCACCAATGCCCCCATGTCAAGCGAAAAGATCTTTTTCGATTTCAGGTTTTCCGGCACGTCCCCGTTAATGATCCGGTGCGCAAGTCCCTCGGCGATCGCGGTCTTACCCACACCAGCCTCACCAATGAGAATGGGGTTGTTCTTGGTGCGCCGCGACAAAATCTGAAGGATGCGCCGAATCTCTTCATCACGCCCCACAACCGGATCCAGCTTGCCGGTCTGGGCCAGGTCATTCAGGTTGTTGGCATACCGGTTCAGGGCATGCAGGCGCTCTTCAGCAGACTGGCTATCCACCGTGGCACCCTGGCGCAAACTTTTGATGGCCTCCTTCAGTCCCTTGACGGTAAGACCACTGTCCTTCAACAATTGGGCAGCATCGTCTGATCCCGACATAATGCCCAGCATCAGGTGTTCGATGGAAATATATTCATCCCCAAACTCCTTCAGCATGCTGTTGGCCACTTGAAGCGCCTTCTTCCCCGAATCGGCCAGGTAAGGTTCGCCTCCGGCTACTTTGGGATAGTGACCAATGATCCGGTCCAGGGCCTGCATGATGGTAGTCACCGGGACATTGTTTTTCTTCAACAAATGCGGAGCCACATGGTCATCCACGGCCAGTATGCCCTTCAGCAAATGTCCGCTCTCTATGGCCTGGTGTTCATACCCCATGGCGATCTCCTGGGCTTTCTGAATGGCCTCTTGCGATTTTACTGTTAAACGATCAAAATGCATATTTCCTCCTAAATTCGTTTATTTTTACGTTAAATATTGTTTGTCAGATAAGCATCAAAATGTACGCCACACCGACGGACAAGCATGCTGCAAGCCAAAATGACAGTGTTTTTGTGCAAAAACTGACAGTGTTACAGCAGCTCAGTAGAAAAGGATTTTGTATTATTGCGGGATATAAATGAAAAATGAAGAATGTAAAATAAAAAATGAAAAAACTGAAACTCCACTGGCAAATCCTGATCGCTTTGGTGGTCAGCATATTTTTTGGCTATTTTTTCAGGGATCACGTGCATTATGTGACCTGGATGGGCGATCTGTTCCTGCGGGCATTGCAGATGATCATCGCGCCCCTGATCCTTTCTTCCATCATATCCGGTGTGCTGAACCTGGGCAGCTCCAAAAACCTCGGTCGAATGGGGGCCAAGACCATCGGCTATTACATGGTTACCGGCCTGATTGCCGCCACGGTGGGGATCATTGCGGTGAATCTCATCCGTCCGGGACACAGCGCCGACATCCGACTGCAGGAGGATTTCGTGCTGGATGCAGATCCGGCCACCCTGGGACAAACCTTGCTGGAGATCGTGCCAACCAATATTTTCCAGGCGATTGCCGAGACGGACATGCTTTCCATCATATTCTTTGCCATCCTTTTCGGCTTCTTCGCCTCCCGCCTCAATGACAAGTATAAGGCGCCCATTGAGAAGACCTTCAACGCGATTTTTGAGGTGATGATGCGCATCACCATGTTTGTGATCCGCTTTGCCCCCCTGGGCATCTTTGGTATTGTTTCCGGAATTGTAGCGGAGCAGGCCGACGACCTGGTGGGCATCTTTTCGAGCATGGGGGTCTATATGCTTACCGTGATCCTGGCCCTGATGGTGCATTCGGTGGTCGTGCTGCCTTTGCTGATGCGTTTTGTCGGGGGAGTTGATCCGCGCAAGCATTTCAGGGCTATGAGCGTACCCCTGCTGACAGCCTTTACCACATCCAGCAGCAGCGCTACGCTGCCCCTGACCATGGAAGCAGTGGAGCAGCGGGCTGGGGTGTCTAAAAAGACATCCAGCTTTGTATTGCCCTTGGGTGCTACGATCAACATGGATGGTACGGCACTCTACGAGTGCGTCTCAGTGCTGTTCATCGCGCAGGTCATTGGAATGGAACTGAGTATCGTGCAGCAGCTCATCGTCGTCATTACCGCATTGCTCGCATCGATCGGGGCCGCGGGAGTGCCCATGGCCGGATTGGTGGTCATTACCATCATCATGTCCGTCCTGGGAATGCCCCTGGAGGCCATCGGCCTGATCCTGGCCGTCGAACGCATCCTGGATATGTTCCGCACCTCAGTGAACATCTGGAGCGATACCTGCGGCGCGGTAATCATCGCCCGTTCAGAAGGAGAGGAGTTGAAAGTACAGGTTACTGATAAAGCTCGAGAAGACCGGGAGGAGGGTTAAGCCGGACCTCCCTGGCGTCGTGATCGACCGTGGTGATGAGTTCATCCGCCACCGGGATCAGCACCTCCTTGTCCCCCTTGATGATGCTGAAAACCGGGTTGCCCGGAAAATCGAGGATCTTCCGGATCTCACCTATATGCTCCCCGGTATCCAGGTAAGCCTGGTATCCGGCGATGTCATGATAATAAAAAGCCTCACCTTCCAGGGGTGGCAAATGATCGATGGGCAGATAGGCCTCTCTGCCACAAAGGTGCCTGGCCTGCTCCACGGTTTCCACGTCTTCAAAATGGACCACCGCGTCCTTGCTTGCCGGCCGAAGCGTAATGTCTTCTATAAAAAAAGGAACCAGCTTTCCTTCGATTAGAATGAAAACTGATTCCAGTGATTCGTAGCGTTCAATATCATCGGCATCCAGGGCAATGAGTAAGCCGCCTTCAATACCAAGGGCCTTCACAATGTAACCCAGATAATAGCAATCCGCTTTTTTCATGTGTTACCTCTTGAAGGTCGGGGATTACGCCTTGTCGTCTGACTTCTTATCCGCTTCCTTCTTGCCGGTATCCTTAGTCTCTTCTTTGGCTTCGGTCTTTTCTTCAGCCTTTTCTTCCTTCTTCTCCTCAGGTTTTGCTTCCGCTTTTTCCTCTTTCTTCTCTTCAGGCTTTTCTTTAGCTTTTGCCTCTTCCTTCTTCTCCTCAGGCTTTTCCGCTGCCTTTTCTTCCTGCTTGCTTTCTTCTGCAGGTGCTTCCTCCTGCGCCTCGGCTGCTTCCGCTTCCGCTGCGCCTTCTTCCATCTTCAGGTT
>PUPG01000011.1 GCA_003553005.1 Bacteroidales bacterium | reverse complement strand
TCCTTCTCCGGGGCAATGTGCTGGATCACCTTTTGATTGTCAATGTGATCAGGAAGGGGCAACTGCACGATGAGTCCATCGATTTCATGGTCATTGTTTATGAAATCAACGGCTTCCAGCAATTCCTCCTCGGTGGCATCCGCAGGAAAACGGTAAGTGGACGAATCAAAACCCACCTTCTTGCAAGCTTTCGCCTTGTTGTTCACGTAAGTCTCACTGGCCGGATCCTCTCCCACCAAAATCGCTGCAAGATGAGGCACTTTTCCGCCCGCATCTTTGATCTTTTGCACTTCACCCGCAATCTCTTCCTTGATGGCTGCAGATATTTGTTTCCCGTCAATAAGCTTCATGTTCATGTGTTTATGTTTTTTCAACTAGTTGGTTATCTGGTGTTTGCATTTTCAAGCGGAATGCTGTTTGCTACTAGCCCCTGGTTTTTGGCTTTCGACTTACTTGCCAATAGCCAACAGCCAACAGCCAACAGCCTATAGCCTAATTAGCGTGGCCGCATGCCCTGCATGTTTCGCATCATGTTGGCCATCTTTCCTTTGCCGCCCTTCGACATCATGCGCATCATCTTGCGGGTGTCTTCAAACTGCTTGACCAGCTTGTTCACCTCGGTAATGTCCGTGCCTGCCCCCCTGGCAATGCGCTTGCGGCGGCTCCCGTTCAAAATCGCGGGATTTTCACGCTCTTCAGGGGTCATGCTGTAGATGATGGCCTCAATCCCCTTGAATGCGTCATCGTCCAGATCCACATCCTTCATCGCCTTGCCCATTCCCGGGATCATCCCCATCAGGTCTTTCACGTTACCCATCTTTTTGATCTGCTGCAGCTGGGAAAGGAAGTCGTTAAAGCTGAACTGGTTTTTGGCGATCTTTTTCTGGAGCTTCTGGGCCTCGTCCTCATCATATTGTTCCTGGGCCTTTTCCACAAGCGACACGATGTCGCCCATACCCAGGATCCTGTCGGCCATCCGGCGCGGATGAAACACATCGAGCGCATCTACCTTCTCCCCGATACCGACGAACTTGATGGGCTTATCGACCACGGAACGGATGGTCAGTGCCGCACCACCCCTGGTGTCGCCATCAAGCTTGGTCAGCACGACCCCGTCGTAATCAAGTCGTTCATTAAAGGCCTTGGCGGTATTCACTGCATCCTGACCAGTCATGGCATCCACCACGAAAAGCGTCTCGTGTGGTTTTAAGGCGTCTTTCAGCGAAGAGATCTCATTCATCATCGCTTCGTCGATGGCCAGGCGGCCAGCGGTGTCCACGACAACCACCTGGTGCCCCATGTCCTTGGCATGCTTCACGGCACGTTTGGCAATGCCCACTGGGTCCTGCTTGCCTTCTTCGGCAAACACCTCCACATCGATCTGGCCACCAAGCACCTTCAGCTGGTCGATCGCAGCCGGGCGATAGACGTCGCCGGCCACCAGCAACACTTTCTTGCTCTGCTTTTTTTTCAGGTAATTCGCAAGTTTGGCCGAAAATGTGGTCTTACCGCTACCCTGCAAGCCAGCCACCAGGATGATGGACGGGTTGCCCTTGAGGTTCAGTTCTTCATGGGTAGACCCCATCAGCTCGGCGAGCTCTTCGTGGACCACCTTGACCATCAGCTGACCGGGCGACACTGCCGTGAGCACATCCCGGCCCAGGGCCTTTTCTTTCACTTTCTCCGTGAAGGATTTGGCAATCTTAAAGTTGACGTCGGCATCCACGAGGGCGCGGCGCACGTCTTTCAGCGATTCGGCAATGTTTACTTCGGTGATGTGGCCCTGGCCCTTGATGACCTTAAAGGCCTTATCCAATTTATCACTTAAATTGTCAAACATATTTGCAAAATTTTTTTTGCAAAATTACCATTTATTCTTTGATTTTCACATATCGGCCATGGCCACAACTTGATAAACCCGGCAGTTGGCCAATTGTTTTTTATTAACTTTGTGGTGCGCATTGGTGTGCCCCGGGCCACCGATTTCGTGCGACAAGTCGCGAACCGCTTACTTTTGAGATGAAAACAGAGATGCAAAACACTCCCCATACACCCTGGCAGGTGGAGCGATATGAAAGACTCGTCCGGGACAACCGGCCGGTATACTTTGATGCGGATGACTTCGTGGAGATCATCGACCATTATCTTTTCCAGGGAGCCTACAAGAAGTCATTGCGCATTGCCAACTACGCCTGCGAAATGCATCCCTCCTCCATTGCGCTGATGTTGAAAAAGGCCCAGCTGCTGGCTACCTTCAGCCGGGAAGAACGTGCCCTGGAGCTGTTGTCTGCGGTAGAAAACCTCGACCCCAGCAACCAGGATGTATTCCTCACCAAGGGGGCAATCTTTTCCCAGTTGCGCAATTATGAGCGCGCCATCGAAGAGTATAACAAGGCGGTATTTGATTCGGATGAGCCGGATTATGTCTACTGCAGCATCGCCATCGAATATGAGAACCTGGGCAATTTTGACAAGACCCTGGAATACCTGGGCAAAGCCCTGGAGGTCAACCCCAACAACGACCTGGCCATTTATGAGGCGGCCTATTGCTTTGACTTGCTTTCGCTTACAGAAGAAGGCATCACGTTTTTCCGTCGCCTGATCGACAGAAACCCCTACAGCACGGAAGCCTGGTTTAACCTGGGTGTCTCCTACATCAACGCCGGCCTGTA
The DNA here is from genome assembly GCA_003553005.1 of Bacteroidales bacterium. Next base: position 1,270 of record PUPG01000011.1, on the reverse strand, counting down.
TGAAAAGGCCCTGGAGTCGCTGGAATATTCGCTGGCCATTGACCAGAGACACGAACACTCGCTCTTCCATAAGGGCTATGCACTCAGTTTGCTGGAACGGCACCACGAGGCGATCGGGGCGTACAAGGAATCCATCGCAATTGACGGGTCTGATGCCACCAAACATTACTATGTCGGCGAATGCCACGAAAAGATGAACGATTACGAGCTGGCCAGGCAGTGGTACCTGAAGAGCCTGCAAATCGACCCTGACCTGGCGGATGCCTGGGTGGGCATCGCCGTATGTGAAAACGAGCAGGGCAAGCCCAAAGATGCCATCAAATACCTGGAAAAAGGGCTGAGCATTGACCCGGGCAACGTCAATTATCTCTGCCTGCTTGGAAACACCTGCTTCGCCGCAGGAGACGCACAAATGGCGATCGAAACTTACGAAAAGGCCATTGACACCGACCCTGAAGACGAGGAAACCTGGTTCGAATACGTGGAAGCACTGGTCAAGGCCGACCGGCTGAAGCTTGCCGGCGACGTGATGAGCCGCGGCATGGATGCCCTGCCCGACCACGATCAGATGATGTATGGGATGGCCGCCATCCTCTTCCTCTCCGGCAAAAACCAGGATGGCACCTTCTGCCTGGAAGAAGCTTACCTGAAAGACCCTGATGGCATCCAGCAGGCCATCACAAGATTTCCCGGGCTGTCCGACAACCAAGCCTTCATGGAGGTTGTCGACCGGCTCATCCAATAACCATTGTTGTTTTATCCTGATACGCAAATCATGCTTGATTTACTTCCCGATCGAGAGACAAAGCCGCGACAACATGGGGTCAGCATGGTCATGGACAAAGGCATTGGCATCCGGCAGGCAGAGGACCTGGCTGAGACCGCCGGCCACCTGATCGACTTCCTGAAACTGGGTTTTGGAACCGCCTATGTAAGCAAAAATGCAGCCGAAAAAGTGAAACTTTACCAGGAAAACCACATGCACGTATTTGTGGGTGGCACCCTGCTGGAAGCCTTTCTGCTGCGTGATCAGCTGGATGACTATCTGCGTTTTGTGCAGAAGCTTGGCTGCGATACCATCGAGGTGTCGGACGGTTCCATCAGGCTGCCACACGACGAAAAGTGCAGGCTGATCGAACGCCTTTCCGGAGATTTTACCGTGCTCTCCGAAGTGGGTGCCAAAGATTGTGCGGTTTCCCTGGATGCGGACGCCTGGACGGCCTGCATGCAAAAAGAGCTGGATGCCGGCAGCAGGTTTGTGATCGCAGAG
>PUPG01000192.1 GCA_003553005.1 Bacteroidales bacterium | reverse complement strand
CGGCAAACACCTGCTCCGGTTGGGTAAAATGAGACAGGACGCCCTGAAAGTGAGGCAGCCTGACCCCGTATAGTTTCATCCCTTCTTCTTCTTCAATGTGTTGCAATGTCTGCGAAGCAAAATCAAAAACATCCGTGTCAAGTTCCCTGGCGTGCATTTGCCATGCTTCGGGATCGGTTCGTTGGTTCAGGATGTCGCGGATATGCAGCAAGGCCCACTGCCGGAAAGCCTCGTTATGCGTAAGTTCCGGTATCCATTTGATATGCGAAACGCCTTTGATCTCCACGCGCGTCCCCCCGCGACAACTCACGTTCACGTCCTGCCTGGCCGCGCCAATGCCGACACGCACCTTATCGGTACTCCTGTTCAGGAAGCGGATCACCTGGCAGGCTTCGGCCACCTCATCCGGATTGACCATATCCGGATAGGTCACGGTTTCGATCAGCGGCATTCCCAGTCTGTCGGTCTTATAGGTCCGCCAGTGCCCCACATCCGAGATTTCGCGACAAGAGTCTTCCTCCAGGCTCAACTGGATCAGGCGCACCGTTTTGTTTTTCAGCGCAATGGCACCCTCCACGCCAATGATTGCCGTGCGTTGAAACCCGGTGGGAATGCTGCCATCGAGGTATTGCTTGCGGGTAATGTGGATCTCTCCGACGATATTCAGCTTCTTAAGCAGGGAGATTTCAATGGCGATGTCCACCGCCTTCCTGTTGACCGGGAAAGGCGGGGTATCATCCACCTCATAGGTGCAGGTGGTTTCATTCTTGATGCGGTACACGATGTTTTTCCGCGTTTTGAATTCCATCAGGGCCGTGCCGTCATATTCGCCCAGCTCACTCAGGGTGGGCCGCATATGGCGGATCACTTCCGCATCATAAGCATCGTCATCCTGGTAGATTCCGGCCGGACACCGGCAAAAAAGCTTTTCGTCAGTTTTTAATTGTTGGTGCACTTCCAGGCCCGACATAAAACCAATGCGATCGTAGTCATCCTGGGTAGCTTCTTTCCTCGGCACATAGCCGATGGCCTGCATGGTATGCTCATAATTGCTTAGAGGGTCGTTTTCAGGGGTCATTGATTGATGGTTTTACTGAAGCGCAAGTTTCTTTCTTCCAGGTACTGCATCACAAAATTGAAGCAGTCCTGGTCCAGTCCGATAAGCTCCAGCGGGAAAACGCCTTTCCCGCTGAACTGCCCGCTCAGGATAAGCTCCGCGTTTGCTGTGGCCGTAAAACCCGTGGTTCTTGCCATCGATGAGATGTTTTCCTGCTCATCATATTCGTCGTAGAGTTCATATTCAATCTTTTTCTGCACCCCGTCCTCAATGCCCTCCAGGTGGATACGCATCACGGTAAACTCACGCTCATCGGGCTCCAGCTGCCAGTCGCGAATAAGGATGTTGCTGGTAAAGTCTATTGGTCTGATGGAGGTGTTATTGACCGCGATGGGTTCCGTATCGAAGAAGCCGGCCTTCTTCAGCGCCTGGATCAGCTGGATATGACCCGGGTATCGCAGTGTTTTTTCGCGCATGTTGGGGATGTGATCCATGTTGCGCAGCAGCGACCGCAACCCGTCGGTGTAAAAAGCCTCCAGGGTGCCCACCTTGTCAAAGAACACCATCTCAGGCTCACTCATGGCCGGCTTGGTCATGTGTTTGCCTTTTTCGATATAGCGCGCCGGGCGGGTATATTCTTCCACCACGTCGATGGGTGAAAAGGGTGCTTTGTAATAGAAGGGATACACCTTTACTTTGGGCAGACCGCCAACATAGTAGGTGAAGTCCTCGATCTCCATATACTCATTGTGGTGTCCGGCGATCAGGTTGGGGATTCCCGGTGCCACGCCACAGTCGGTAATGGCGGTCACTCCTTTCTTTGCGGCCAGGTTGTTCAACTCCATGAAGTCTTCCGGCATAAAGGAAATGTCCACAATGTTCTTACCCGCCTCGATCACCGTCTGTACGATATCGAACCCCATGAATCCGGGCACGGCAGATACCACCAGGTCAAAGTCAGCCACAAGCGACTCGATGCTTTCTTCTTCCATCAGGTTGACGCCGACTGTCTTGATGGGATAGTTGGCGGCAAGGAAATCCAGGGAGCGCTGATCGATATCGGCTGCCCATACTTCATGTTTTTTTGACAAATCGATGGCTATGGCTTTTCCTACCATGCCAGCTCCGAGAACAACAATTTTATGTTTTTTCATTGGTACGTTTGTTTGCATGAGACCTTGCCGGGCTGACCTGCCGGTATTGTTTGCCAGATAATGATCGAATTTATGGCATCGTGTCAAATGGATTGTTTGCCATGGATCACTGCAGCATCACACCCCCGCTTGGCGAAGTTAAAAAATGTTTGCAAAAAAACACACAGGTTAAAGCGATTCTTTAATTTTGTAGTAAGATATACCTAAGTTTTTACGCTAGCCGCTCATGCACAATCGCAACCATACGCAACCTTACACACACCGCAAAAACATCATCTCTGCGATGATCATCGGGGTGGCGGTCATATTGCTTGTGCGATTATTTGCATTGCAGATCCTGGATCCTTCCTACAAAGTGTTTGCGCGCAGCAACTATCTGCGGCACGTGACGGATTATCCTTCCAGGGGGCTCATTTACGACAGGAACGGGGAACTGCTTGTCTATAATGAAGTGCATTATGACCTGATGGTCATTCCAGGACAGGTTAGTGAGATCGACACCCTCTTGTTTTGTGACATGCTCGGCATCAGCCCGGATGTTTTTGAAAGCAGGCTCCTGCAGGCAAGGCGCCATTCCAGGTTCCGCCCATCCGTATTTGAACGACAAATCTCCAAGACCACTTACGCTGCGTTCCAGGAAAAGCTTTTCCGCTTTCCGGGCTTTTTCGTGCAGCCACGAAACCTGCGGCGATACACCTACCCCATCGCCACGCATACCTTTGGCTATGTGGGTGAGGCCGGGCCGCAGGTGATCAACAACGACCCCTACTATCGTCCGGGTGACTATATCGGCATCAGCGGCATTGAACGCGCTTATGAGGAAGAGCTGCGCGGGCATAAAGGGCTGCGCATCAGGATGGTTGATGTGCACAACCGGGAGATCGGCTCTTTCCAGGATGGACGCTACGACACCCTTGCGGTGGCCGGAAAGGATCTGCATACCACCCTGGATGCCGGATTGCAGCAGTACGGCGAAAAACTCATGGAAAACAAACGCGGGAGCATTGTGGCCATCGAACCGGCTACCGGTGAAATTTTATCCCTGGTGTCCTCCCCCGCATTTGATCCGGGCTTGCTTGTTGGCCGGCAAAGAACGCGAAACTATCGCGCCTTGCAAAACGACACACTCAACCCCCTGTTCAACAGGGCGCTGATGGCCCAGTATCCGCCGGGGTCGGTGTTCAAGATCGTCAGCACGGCCATCGCACTTCAGGAAGGGGTCATTGCCCCTTCAACCAGCCACGGCTGTTCAGGCATCTACCATACGCGGGGCATCAGCATCCGTTGCAGGGACCATCCCAGTCCGGTGGACGCGCTCACAGCCATTCAGCATAGCTGCAACACCTATTCGAGCATCATTTTTCAAAACACCATCAACCAGCCGCATTTTGCAAACATCCAGGAATCATTCACGCAGTGGCGGGATTATGTCACCAGCTTTGGCATTGGCCGGTTGTTTGGCAGCGACCTCAGCCATGAGCTGCCGGGAATCATTGCCACTTCCGATTATTACGACCGGGTGTATGGAAGCAATGGGTGGCGGTCGCAGACCATCCTCTCCCTGGGAATTGGCCAGGGAGAGCTTGGGGTAACCCCGGTACAATTGGCCAACATCACTGCAGCCATTGCCAACCGTGGCCATTATTATACGCCCCATATCGTGCGGGCCATCGATGAACCCGACAACCGGCAAGACCGTTTTGCCCTGGCCAACAACATCCCGATTGATCCTGAACACTTTG
>PUPG01000030.1 GCA_003553005.1 Bacteroidales bacterium | reverse complement strand
TGAACAAAGAGTTGATCATTGATTCCGGCAGCAAGGAGGTTGTGATGGCTTTGCTTGAGGAGAAGCGCCTTGTGGAGCTTCACCGGGAGCGAAAGAACAACAACTACTCCGTGGGCGACATTTACCTGGGCAAGATCAGGAAGATCATTTCCGGGCTAAATGCAGCCTTTGTAGATGTGGGATACGAGAAGGATGCTTTTTTACACTACCTCGACCTGGGAAGCCAGGTCAACAGCCTGAACAAGTACACCAAGCTGGCCATGGCAGGCAAGACCAAGGTGTTGCCAATGGAAAAATTTCATCTTGAAAAAGAGATCGAAAAGACGGGCAAGATCACCGAGGTGTTGAGTACCAACCAGCCCATCCTGGTTCAGATTGCCAAGGAACCGATTTCAACCAAGGGGCCTCGCATTACGAGTGAGATCTCCCTGGCCGGACGTTACCTGGTCCTTGTCCCCTTTTCAGACAGGATCTCTGTATCGCAGAAAATCCAGCATGCCGATGAAAAAAGCCGGTTAAAACGCCTGGTGCAAAGCATCAAGCCCAAGAATTTCGGCGTGATCATCCGTACGGTGGCAGAAGGCAAGATGGTTGCCGACCTGGATGCTGACCTCAACAACCTGGTCAGCAAATGGTACAGCATCGCAGAAAAGCTTGCCACCGCGAAGCCTCCCCGCATGATTATGGGAGAGCTCAACCGGTCATCCGCCATGTTGCGCGACTTGCTGAACGAATCGTTTAACAACATCCACGTGAACGATTCACTGGTCTACGAAGAGTTGCGCGACTACATCAAAACCATCGCCCCGGAAAAAATCGACATCCTGAAATTTTATAAGGGAAAGGCCCCAATTTTTGATCATTTCGGCATCGAAAAACAGATCAAGGGTTCCTTTGGCAAGGTCGTGTCCATTAAGAGCGGCGCCTACCTGGTGATTGAGCATACCGAAGCCCTGCACGTCATCGACGTAAACAGCGGGCAGCGGATCAGCAGCGAAAACAGCCAGGAAGACAATGCACTGGACGTCAACCTGGAAGCTGCAGCCGAAATCGCCAGACAGCTGAGGTTGCGCGATATGGGCGGGATCATCGTGGTCGACTTCATCGATATGGTACAGGCCGGCAACCGCCGCAAACTGTACGAACGGATGAAGGAAGAGATGAAAAAGGACCGGGCAAAGCACAACGTGCTTCCTCCCAGCAAGTTCGGCCTTGTTCAGATCACCCGGCAGCGGGTCCGGACCGAAACCAATGTGGAGACCCTGGAAAAATGCCCCGCGTGCGGTGGCACCGGTAAGATCAAACCCAGCGTGATCCTGGTGGACGAGATCGAAAGCAATCTCAAGTACCTCATCAGGGAGCAAATGGAAACCAGGCTTACCCTGCGGGTGCATCCGTTCATCCACGCTTATCTGACCAAGGGCTTCCCGTCGATCAGGTGTAAATGGTTCCTGAAATACAAAAAGTGGATCAAAGTATATCCTTCTACATCCTACCATTTTCTCGAATACCGGTTTTTTAACAAACTGGATGACGAGATCAAACTTTAACGTGCACGCACGAATGGATGAACGTTGAAGCACTTACAGAAAAAGCCAGGCGGTACTGTGCCTATCGGGAACGGTGTACCCGCGAGGTGGAGGAAAAACTCCTCCGCCTGGGGGCCGACCGGCAAGCGACAGACCAGGTCATCCGGGTATTGCGCGATGAGGACTTCCTCGACGACCAGCGCTTTGCCAGCATCTTCGTGCGCGGTAAATTCCGGCAAAACGGCTGGGGAAAAGCGAAGATCCGGGCAGCCCTGCTGGCAAAAAACATCCCGGAAGACCACATCCGGCAAGCCCTGGGGGAGATTGACAGCGACGAATATATCCAAAAGCTGCGGGCGCTGATTGCGCAGAAAACACAAGCACTGCAATCCCGCGACAAGGAAGACATCCGGGCAAAAACGGCGGCCTATTGCATACAAAAAGGGTATGAACCGGCGTTGGTATGGGAAATATTGAGGGAGGTTTGAGGTTTGAGGTTTGAAGTTGCCCGAGTTGCTGATGAAGGACCATGTGTTGACGTGTTACTGTGTTAAAGGGTTTATGTATAATGTGTTGAATATAACGTGTAATCAATAAACACCCATGATTTACAAAGATCAGATCACCGACCTGGACCGGAGGCTTGATGCCTTAAGGAGGTTTCTTTGACATTGATGGCAAGAAATCCCAGGTAGCGGAATTACAAAAGGAAACAGAAGCCCCCGAATTTTGGGATAATCCCCGCGAGGCCCAGGGCAAGCTGAAGAAGATCAGCAGCATCAAGAAATGGATCGATGCCTACCAGGATACGCACCAGCAGATCGAAGACCTGAAGGTGCTGCACGAGTTTTACGAAGAAGGCGAGTCGACCGAAGAAGAGGTGCAGGCGCAATACGACAAGGCGCTGAAGCAGATGGAGGCATTGGAGTTCAAAAAGATGCTTAACCAGGAGGAAGACCACCTGGATGCCATCGTCACGATCAACGCCGGCGCCGGCGGCACCGAAAGCCAGGATTGGGCCGAGATGCTGATGCGCATGTACCTTCGCTGGGGAGAGCGCCACAAGTACCAGACCAAGGTGCTTGACGTGCAGGAAGGCGATGGTGCCGGAATCAAAAGTGCATCCATTGAATTTGAAGGAGAACACGCCTACGGCTACCTGAAAGGAGAAAACGGGGTGCACCGGCTCGTGCGACTATCCCCTTTCGATGCCAACAACAAAAGGCATACCTCCTTTGCCTCCGTGTATGCCTATCCCGTGGTGGATGACAACATCGACATTGAACTGAACCCGGCGGACTTGTCCTGGGACACCTTCCGCTCAAGCGGGCCCGGCGGACAGAATGTCAATAAAATTGAAAGTGCAGTACGCGTCAAGCACGCCCCATCAGGCATCATCGTGGAGTGCCAGGAAACCCGCTCGCAGAACCAAAACCGGGAAAAAGCCCTTACCATGCTCCGATCGCAGCTGTATGAGCTGGAGCTGCGCAAGAAAAGAGAAAAGATTGATGCCATGGAGAGCACCAAAAAGAAAATCGAATGGGGCTCCCAGATCAGAAGTTACGTGTTTCATCCCTATAAGATGGTGAAAGACCTCCGCACCGGAGTGGAGACCTCCAACGTACAACAGGTGATGGATGGCGACATTGATGCCTTCATCAAAGCCTACCTGATCGAGTTTGCCTAATCAGTAAATATCTTTTACAAGATCGCCTGATTAGCTGATTCTCATCAGGTTGAACAGCCACTTCGCGGAATTCTTTTGGCAAAACAGCTAAGTTTTTTTCCTTCAAAGACTTAGCTGTTTTTCGTTAATAACTTTCCGTTTTTGTTAATAACATAATGCGGCTTTTTGTTGTTTAGTTTCTTAATTTCGTTGTTTAGAGAGCACCGTCCCACCTGGATAAACCACTGCTCTGCAACACAAGGTACTCATTATTAGTTATTCACGATCAAAAAACATATACGCTATGGCTGACAACCCTGCGCTCAAAAAGAAACAAGACACACCACAACAAGAAGCCAAAAACAACCTTTACGATGAGGTGCTGGACCAGCGCACGAAACCGGTTGAAGCTAAGAAGGGAACACTCAGTCACTCGCTGACGCGCTACGATTACGAGGAAGTCATGGAAGCGGCCACCGCGTATTTTGGGGGCGACAGCCTGGCGGCCAGCGTGTGGATCAACAAATATGCACTCAAGGATTCGGAAGGTAACTTGTACGAGTATACGCCAGACGACATGCATCGCAGGCTAGCCCGTGAGCTGCACCGCATCGAACAGCAATATCCCAACCCTTTACCGGAAGCGCAAATTTTCGACCTGCTGAAGGACTTTCGCTACATCGTTCCCCAGGGCAGTCCCATGGCCGGCATCGGCAACCCCTTCCAGATCGGTTCCTTATCCAATTGTTTTGTCATCG
>PUPG01000239.1 GCA_003553005.1 Bacteroidales bacterium | reverse complement strand
GCTACTTCATTCAGGTGGGGAAAACCGGGGGCGACAACAAGCGGATTTTCCTTGGCCGCCAGGACGGCCTGGAGGAAACGATCCTGGTAACCGGGCAGATGAACCTGGCAGAAGGAAGCAGTACCACCCTGCGCATCAGGGTCTTCCGGGATGGCCTAGGCAACTGGAACGTCCTGGCCGCACCGGGAGGCGGAACGCTCTTCATCCCACAGGGACAGGCCCACGACAACACCTACACCTCGAGCCACTGGTTTGGCATCCGGTGCACCTATACCGTCAGCAACAGCACACGCTTTTACTTCGACGATTTCAGGGTAGGCGACATCCTCCCGGGGGCAGCTCCGGAAGTGACACGGGTCCAGGTGGTGACTCCGGAGGTCCTGGACGTCCACTTCAACACCATTGTGCACATCCCCTCCGCCCAAAACGCGTCCAACTACCTGGTAGACGGCGGCATTGGCCACCCGCTGATCGCCGCCGTTGACCCGGACAAGCCCTACCTTGTGCGCTTGCAGTTTGCGGATGCTTTCACAGAAAACCACGCTTACACCCTTGCCGTGGAGCATGTCCTCGGAGCCGACGGACAAGGCATGGTGCCTTACGCGGGACCATTTGCCCATTACGTGTCTGCAATGTTCGACGTAGTCTTCAACGAAATCATGGCCAACAGCAGGCCGGAGGTCGGACTGCCCCCGCACGACTGGGTGGAGCTCTACAACACCACCCACCTGCCCATTGACGTGGAAGGCTGGGTGCTGCAGCACGGCGACACCGAACGGGAGCTGCCGCACGCCACGATCCCGCCGGAAGGCTACCTGGTGTTGTGCACGGAAGCAGCTTACCCGGAGCTGGAAGGATATGGCCTGGTGCTGGCCGTTCCCGGATTGTCAGCCACCGCCTTTACCATCGGCGGCTCTTCCCTGGCGCTATGGGACAACGCCGGTTCGCTGCTGGCTTTCGTGGAGTACAACGATAGCTGGTACCGGGATGCTTCCAAAGCGCAAGGCGGATGGTCGCTGGAAAAGATCGATCCACACAACCACGGACAAGGGGCAGAAAACTGGAAGGCTTCCTCCGATCCGCGGGGAGGAACGCCCGGGACAACCAATGCCCAACGGGCCGAAAATCCAAACACCGCGGCGCCGCGACTGGTGCGGGCGGGTTATGTGGATTCCCTGACGGTCAGGTTGCACTTTTCCGAACCAATGCAAAAAACGGCCCTGCTCCAGCACGAACATTACCACATCCCGGATGGCCCGGGCACCCCCTCGGCCGTCTCAGTCAACCTGCCGGACCTGGACCGGGTGGAACTTAGCCTGGAACAGCCCCTCGAAGCGGGAAAGACCTACACGGTGGAGGTGGTCGGCGCGCTAATCGACTGCGATGGCAACAGCCTTCAACAAAATCAGGCCAGGGTGGCCATTCCCGATAACCCGGTGCACAATGGCATCGTGATCAACGAGATCCTCTTCAATCCGCCGTCCGGAGGAAGTCGCTACATCGAAATCTATAACCGGTCGGAGCGGGTTTTCGACCTGCAGCATATGATCCTGGCTGCAAAGGACCCCCTGGACGACAGCCTGACCTCGTTGCAGGAGATCAGTGGGGAGAGCCTGTTGTTTTTTCCGGGCGACTACCTGGTGCTGAGCCAGGATACGGGGGCCATTCGTCAGACCTACCCTTTGCCTGTACAGGATGTGTTGTGGGAAATGGCCGGGATGCCCAGGATGACTAACACCAGCGGGGTGGTGGTCGTGGCGACCAAAGGACACGCAATCATCGACTTGCTGGCGTATGAAGAGGACATGCACCTCCCGTTGATTGCCAACCCTTCCGGGGTAGCCCTGGAGCGGCTTCACCCCGACAGGCCCTCAGGTGAGGCTTCCAGTTGGCACTCCGCGGCGGCGACAGCCGGCTATGGCACCCCGGGCTACCAGAACAGCCAATATGTACCACCGCACACAGCGCCCGCTGGCCACTGGGAGGTATATCCGCAGGTGTTTTCACCCGATGGCACCGGCCACCACGATGTGTTGCAGGTCCTGTATAAGCTGGAGACTCCCGGATACGTGGCCCATATCCGGGTCTTTGACCGCAGTGGACGCAAGGTGCGGACCCTGAGTCCGGGCAAGCTGCTTGCCACGGAGGGGGTCATCACCTGGGACGGCACCACCGATGACGGGGAAAAAGCGTCCGTGGGTGTTTATGTCATCCACGTGGAGATGGTACACGACCAGGGAAGGGTACAAACGGAAAGGCTATGGGCGGTCCTGGGGGGCAGGCTTTAGGAGTCATCTGCTCCCTGGGTTGACCGCAGAACATACACATCGTAATCGCCCAGGCGGGCAAAGCCCAGCTTCCTGTACAGGGCCAATGCGCCCGCATTGGTACGATGCACTTCGATCTTGACCTGGGTGTTTTGCTGCCGGGCAAAACGGATCGAATGCTCGCTGAGCAGCCGGCCAATGCCCTGGCGCTGAAAGCCGGGAAGCACGCCCAGGTGGTGCAGGTGCATCCGCCGTCCGTCATAAGTCATCCAGCTGGTTCCGACAATCCGGCCTTCCGGGGTGCAGGCCACCAGCATTTTCCCGCCAAGCGCAACGCTGCGCAGGATGGTCTGCAAGCCATCACCCCGCTCAGCCCCACCAAGGCCGGTGGCATTCCAGACCGCCTCAAGCTGCGGGTAGTCCCCTGCCTCGAAATCGCGAATCTCCGGTTGCTGGATTAAGGGCTTCATCTCTCGCGTGTTTTGGTTGTCCATTTTATTCGTTTACATTTTATAGATAACTGGTTATCTGCCATTTGTGCTTTCAGGCATAATGCGCTTGGCTATTGGCTCATGGCTGTTGGCTATTGGCTTTTAGCTTTTGGCAAGAAAGCCAACAGCCAAGAGCCAACATCCTGCTCAGTCCGTAATGGCCAGTGTGGCAATCCACACCTTTACCCCTGGAACCTCCAGCAGGCGCTGGGCGCAAGCCTCCAGGGTAGCCCCGGTGGTGACCACGTCATCCACCAGCAGGACGTGTTGGTTAACCAGTTGCGTTTCGTCTGTAACCTGGAACACCTCCGATACGTTTTCCCAGCGATGGAATCGATCCTTTTTTGTTTGCGTGCCGGTTTCCTCCAGGCGGACCAAAAGGTCGGGGCGGCTGGGTATCTGCAAGGCTTCAGCGAGCCCCCTGCAGATCACCTCACTCTGATTAAATCCGCGGGCACGCGCCTTTGCTGGGTGCAGGGGTACAGGGATCATCAGGTGCAGGTCACGGTAGTGCGGTGATTTTTTGACCGACAGTCCCAACAAGTGCCCCAGGTATAAGCCCAGCTTGAGGTTGCCCCGGTATTTAAACTGGTGGATGGCCTGCTGCACCCGTCCACCCTTCTGAAAGAAATACAAAGCCGTGCCGGTTTCAATCTGCACGCGCCCCCAGAACCTGCGTACCAAAGGGTTGTCGAGATGCTGACAAAAACCGGTTCTCGGCATGGCCACCCGGCAGAAGCCACAAAGGTGCCGCTCACCACTGACGAGCACACCCCGGCAGGCGCAACAGGTCTGCGGATAAATCAAGGTAAAAAAAGCATAGAGTATCTCAAGCAAGCGCATGGAAAAAAGCCAAAAGAATCCGTGAATTTTGTATAAATTTGCATGGCCTTTTTGCGGCCTGAAGAAAAAAGCCGGACAAAAGACCGTGCTGTTTGCCACGTTTACAAATTTAGCAAAATATTTTGTTGTTTTATCTTAATTGTTTTAAAAAGCTGGCTGGCGACTGTCGCTTGCCAGGCATTCGGCAGCGACAGGAAAAGTTCCGGCATTTTACCCGAAGCGATGACTTCTGGGCGGTTTACATAAGCATATTCACCATTTAAGTTTTTTGATATGGACAAGAATCAGGTTCAGGGCCAGCAGGGCGCTGAAAACAAACAGAGAAACGACAAGATCTTCCGCACGGTCGTTTGGATCCTCGGAGCCCTGGTGATCATTTTCGGGGTGCTTTGGT
>PUPG01000048.1 GCA_003553005.1 Bacteroidales bacterium | reverse complement strand
TCGAGTGCATCCGGATCGTTCATCAGGCGGTCGATGGCCAGGCTGTCGCGGCGGATCTCCTTCAGGTAAAACTCTTGTTGCTGCTGGAGGTCCTGAATCTCACGCCGCACCTGCCAGTGCCGGATGAGGCTGTGGTTGTCGAAAAACAGCAGCCACACGAACACCACGATCAGGGCGATCACGTATTTATTGCGCAAAAAGGAGGGAATTTTTGACCACATAGGCACCCGGGCTTTCTGCAAAGGTAAGGAATTATGAATAGAGCCCCTTGACCCGGGGTTTACCGGCCACGAAATTTTTCAGGTAAAACGGCTCGAAGTAGGCCAGGTCTTCGAATTGCTTTTCGGAAAAGCGCTTTTCGGCTTCACGTGCCATGCCTCGAACGCTTGGGTGCACGCCATCCACGAAGTGCAGATGCGGCGCCATCAGCACGTCGCGGCACTTGGCAGCCCCATCCCCGAAATAAAAGATCCGCGCATTGCGGAGGGCATCCTCGCGAAGGCTTTGCTCATCCATGATCTCCGCCCGGGTTTCCCTTTCCGGGCGCAGGTCCCTGTCGAAAAGGGCATAATAGACCTCCATCCGGCGCGCGTCGATCATCGGACAAAAAAGGGTTTTTCCCGAAGCCGGGGGAATCAGGCCCTGGATCTTTGTCATGTGTGCGATGCCCGTGGCGGCCAGCGCCTTCATCGTGTCGATCGCCAGCAGGGGAAGGTCCTGTCCGAAACAAATGCCCTTGGCCACCGAGACGCCAATGCGTAACCCGGTATAAGACCCCGGGCCCTGGCTGACCGCCACGGCGTCCAGGTCGCTGGTCTTCATCCCGGCTTCTCCCAGGACTTCTTCCACGAATACCGTCAAAAGGGACGAATGCGAATAGTCGCCGCTGACCTCCTCGCGGAGGGCAATCAGCTCGCCACGGTTGGCGATGCCCACAGAACAGGCTTTGGTGGTGGATTCGATCAGCAATATCCTGGCCATATTGGATGCATTGTGCTTATTGAAACAATTCCTGGCGATCTACGCGCTCCACGGCCAGTCCGTCGCGCAGCTCTCTCGACACCAGGCGATAAGGGCCGGTGACCACCAGCTGGCCTTCTTCCAGGCCTTCCCTGATCTCAATGTGCTGGTTATCCTGGATCCCGGAACGCACCCGAGTCATATGGACCTTGCCATCCTCATACAGGAAGACCACCTCCCGCTGACGGGCCATACCCGACCCGCCCGGTTCGCCATCATCATCGGCCCCTTCGCGGGTGGTCACCGCCTGGATGGGCAGGGACAACACCCCGGAGGCCCGCTCCGTCTGGATATCCACCGTGGCAGACATCCCCGGCCTGAAGGGGGAAAGGTGTGGGCGGTCCGCCCGTTGCAGGTGGCTGTATGATTCCGGCAGCACGCGAATGCGCACCTCGAAGTTAGTCACCTGGTCGTCCGACAACATATCCGCATCCGCGGAGTTGGCGATTGAGGTGACCACCCCCTGGAACTCCTCCCCGAAGTAGGCATCTACCTGGATAAAGGCCGTGTCGCCCTCATTCACCCGGATGATGTCGTTCTCGTTCACGTCCACCTTCACCTCCATCTTATTGAGGTTGGCAATGCGGATGATCTCGGTCCCCGCGTATTGCTGCGTACCCACGACACGTTCGCCCACTTCAGCGTCCAGGCGCGAAACCGTGCCGTCCATCGGGGCAAAAAGATTGGTTTTGCTGAGGTTGTCGCGGCCTTCCCGGACCCCTGCCTCGGCACTCATCATCTGGTAGCGGGCAGCCTCCTCGCTTTGCTTGCTGGCTTCCACATCCGCTTCGGCCACGCGGTATTGGGAGTAGGCGCTGTCATATTCTGACTCGGAGATGGCATTTTCGTCGAACAGCTGTTTGTTTCGCAGGTAGCTGGATCGGGCGTTGACGTATTGGGCTTCGCTTTGCAGCACCCTGGCGCGTGCATTGGCCAGGTTCGCCCGGGCCTGGTTAAGGCTGGCCTCCGCCCGGTCGAGCGCCGACTCGTAGATGTCGGGGTTGATCCGTGCCAAAAGCTGTCCACGTGACACGTATTCGCCTTCCTCCACGTGCAGTTCAATAATCTCCCCGGAGACGTCGGGCGCCATCTTCACCTCGGTCACGGGCCGCACCCTTCCGTTGGTCGTTACAATTTCAACAATATCGCGGTATTCCGTGGCCTCCACGCTGACCCGGTAGCCATCCTGGTCGCCACCGCAGCGTCCAATGATGCTGATGACGATCAGTACGCCAACAATGATCAGGGTGATTTTCAGCCATTTTCGTTTTTTCATGGGATCGTGGGATATCTCTTGTTAATCGCGTAAAGTAATGGGGTTTCCGATGTAGAAGTCCAGGATCTGCACCCTGAACACATATTCATACTTGGCTTGCAGCAGCTCCGACTGGGCCGTGGTAAGCCGGTTTTTCGCGTCGTTGTATTCCAGGGTGTTGACCATCCCGACGTTAAAGCGCTGTTCGGTATAGCGAAATGACTCTTCCAGGGCCTCCACATTCTTCTCACTGGCCTTGAAGCGCTGGAGGGCGGCGTGGGCATCCTGGTGCGCCTGTTCAATGGTTTTATAGAGCTCGTCCCGCACGATCTGCCGTTGCAGGCGGGCGTTTTCCAGGGATATTTTCGTCTGGCTGATGTTGCTGCGCACCTGGTAGTTGTTAAAAATGGGGATTTGCAGGTTCAGCCCAACGCTGCGGTTGATGTTTTCGTCAATCTGATCCATGAAGGGAATCACCTGGGTCTGGTAGTCGAAGGTAGGGGCAAACACCGCTTCACCGGAGGCCGTCTGACCGATTTGCTCCGGGTCCGACTCGATCACCTCGGCGATCTCCAGTCGGGCCTCAGAATACCCCGTGCCTACGCTGCCGCTGAGCGACAGGGAGGGGTAACGTCCGCCCCTGGCAATCTCGAGGCCTTTTTCGGCGCTGGCCACCTGCATATCGGCCGACCGGATGTCCGGTTGTATCCGCACGGCCGTATCGTAGAGCTGCAAGGGCGAATAGTCGGCTGTTTCGCTGGGCGCAATGTCGATATCGGGCACTTCAATGGCAAACTCAATGTCTTCGCGCAGGTCCAGCAGCTGCATCAGGTCGAGATAAGCCAGACGCAACTGGTTTTCGGCGTCAACCAGTTGCAGCTCTTCCGACGCCAGTTGCGCTTCAATGTTGAGCAGGCTGCCCCGGGCCAGGGTACCGGCATCCACCAGCTTGGCCGTGCGATCCACCTGCTGGCGGGTGATGTCCAGTTGATTGGCGGCCACCTCCACCATTTCCTTGGTGAAAAGGATCTGCAGGTAGGCAGATGCCACCGCCAGGGAAATGTCGTTTTCCATGGCCTCCACATCGAAGCGGCTGGCCTCAAGGCTGTAGCGGTCCTGTTCGATCAGGTTGCGTATCCGGAAGCCATCGAAAAGGGTCACCCCGCTGCTTACGCTAAAGTTGTTGGTTTGCACCCGTTCGGTGACAAACTCATTGGTGATTTCGTCCAACGTCCGCCCCCAGTTGTACCGGTGCGTGGCATTGGCATTTAAGGAAGGGTAACGGTTGGCACGGCTCTGGCGCAGGTTTTCCTCGGCCACATCGACGCCAAGCCGCTGCTGCTGGATCCGCAGGTTGTTCTCTTTGGCGTGGTTCACGCAGTCTTCCAGTGTCCAGACCTCAGCCTGCTGCGCGGGCAACGCGAGGGGCAGCAAGAAGGCCAGGATGAAAACGAGGATTGGGGTGTAGGGTTTGTTCATGGCGTATAATGTCGAAAAGTCAAAAAGTCCAATGGTCGAAAAGGCTAAAGGTTATGCGTGCATTGCCGTGCGCTTTTGGTTTGAATGGGCAGAGTCGTCGCACACAACCACAACAACCTACAAAAATAACAAAGAATTGCTGATTCCTGTTTAACTGAACCATATATTCATCTCTTTTGTTTATCTTTAGAGAAAAATAAGGTTCGCATCGGCTAACTGGCTCATGGTTTCGACTTTATCCATATCGTGACTGCCACTTCCGGGCCAT
>PUPG01000185.1 GCA_003553005.1 Bacteroidales bacterium | reverse complement strand
ATGATGATCCCAACAAGTTTGTCGCCAGGATGGGTGCTGATGCCCTCAAAGAATTGCTGACGAAGCTTGACCTGGATCAGCTTTCCTTCGACCTCAGGCATAAAGCAAATACTGAGACCTCACAGCAGCGCAAGGCGGATGCACTCAAGCGCCTGCAAGTGGTTGAAGCCTTCCGGGATGCACAGAAGACCATTGAGAACCGTCCCGATTGGATGATCGTGGACGTCGTACCCGTGATCCCGCCTGAGTTGCGGCCGCTTGTGCCGCTGGATGGCGGACGTTTTGCCACCAGCGATCTCAATGACCTCTATCGTCGTGTGATCATCCGCAACAACAGGCTTAAACGACTCATGGAGATCAAAGCGCCGGATGTCATTCTGCGTAACGAAAAACGAATGTTGCAGGAAGCAGTGGACTCCTTGTTTGACAACTCCCGGAAGACCAATGCGGTAAAAACCGAGTCTAACCGGCCCCTGAAATCACTTTCTGACAGCCTTAAAGGGAAGCAGGGACGTTTTCGTCAGAACCTGCTTGGTAAACGTGTTGATTATTCTGCACGTTCTGTCATTGTCGTGGGTCCAGAGTTGGGCCTGCATGAATGTGGCATCCCTAAAGAAATGGCCTCTGAGCTGTTCAAGCCATTCATTATCAGAAAGATGCTCGAAAGGGGCATCGTGAAGACCGTGAAATCTGCCAAGAAAATCGTAGACCGGAAGGATCCCGTAGTCTGGGACATCCTGGAGAATGTACTCAAAGGTCATCCGGTACTGCTCAACCGTGCACCTACACTACACAGGCTTGGTATTCAGGCATTCCAGCCAAAACTGATCGAGGGCAAAGCCATTCAGCTGCACCCCCTGGTATGTACTGCCTTTAACGCCGACTTTGACGGTGATCAGATGGCCGTGCACCTGCCCTTGGGCAATGCAGCCATCCTGGAAGCCCAGTTGCTGATGCTGGCTTCGCACAACATCCTGAACCCGGCCAACGGTGCGCCAATCGCTGTGCCATCGCAGGATATGGTGCTTGGCCTTTACTATATGACCAAAGGCAGGAAGAGTACCGAAGCACATCCGGTAAAAGGAGAAGGACTGACATTTTATGGTACCGAAGAGGTAATCATTGCGCATAACGAAGGTCGGGCAGACCTGCATGCCGTGATCAAAGTCAGGGTACCTGTCAAAGAAAAGGGCAAATTGGTTGATAAAATCGTGGAAACCACGGTGGGCCGCGTGCTTTTCAACCGGGTTATTCCTGAGGACTATGGTTTTGTCAATAAACTGCTTACGAAAAAGGCCCTGCGTGATGTCATTGGCGGCATCATGAAGGAAACCGGCATCTCCCGCACCTCAAAATTCCTTGATGACATCAAGGATCTAGGTTTCGACCTGGCTTTCCGTGGCGGACTTTCTTTTAACCTTGGCGATATCATCGTGCCGGAAGAGAAGCAAATCCTGATCAACCAGGCGGACGCACAAGTTGAAGAGGTTCGCGGGAACTACAGCATGGGCTTTATCACCAATACGGAGCGATACAACCAGATCATCGACATCTGGACCCATACCAATGCGAAGCTGACCAAGGTGCTGATCGACAAAACGACGGCCGACAACCAGGGCTTTAATCCGGTTTACATGATGCTGGATTCCGGTGCGCGAGGTTCTAAGGAACAGATTCGACAGCTTTCCGGTATGCGTGGTCTGATGGCCAAACCGCAAAAGTCCGGGGCGAAAGGCGGCGAGATTATCGAAAACCCCATTCTCTCTAACTTCAAGGAGGGACTATCCGTGCTCGAGTACTTTATCTCCACGCACGGTGCACGTAAGGGTCTGGCAGATACCGCCCTGAAGACTGCCGATGCCGGTTACCTGACCAGGCGACTGGTGGATGTGGCGCAGGACGTGATCATCAACGAATCCGATTGTGGAACGTTGCGCGGGCTGACTGCCACGGCCTTAAAGAACAATGAAGAAACCGTGGAGACATTGTACGATCGCATTCTCGGTCGTAACTCTCTCCATGACATTTATCATCCCACCTCAGGAACTTTGATTGTGAAGGCTGGCGATGAGATCACGGAAGAGATTGCTGAGGTCATTGAAGAGTCGCCAATTGAGGCGGTAGAGATTCGGTCGGTGCTGACATGTGAATCCAAGGCTGGTGTTTGTACCCGGTGCTATGGACGCAACCTGGCTACCGGACGTATGGTTCAGAAAGGAGAATCGGTTGGCGTCATCGCAGCACAGTCCATCGGAGAGCCGGGAACACAGCTTACCTTGCGTACATTCCACGTAGGTGGTACTGCTTCGAATATTGCCACAGCTTCCAAAATCAATGCCAAGTATGCCGGCGTGCTGGAAATTGATGAACTCAGGTCAGTGCCGTTTACCAATGAAGAAGGCAAGTCGTACCAGGTGGTCATCGGACGCTCGGCTGAGATGCGTATCATCGACAAAAACACGCAAATGGTACTCACCAGCCAGAACATCCCTTATGGGGCCAACCTCTATTTCAAGGATGGCGATGAAGTGAAGAGCGGTGAGCTGATCTGCGAGTGGGATCCCTACAATGCCGTGATTGTGACGGACAAACCGGGGAAGGTGGTGTACAACAACATGAAGGAGGGAACCACTTACCGGACTGACTCGGATGAACAGACGGGTTATTACGAAAAGGTCATCATTGACTCCAAGGACAAGACACGCAACCCATCGCTGAGCATCGTGAACAAAGAAGGCAAGACAGAGCGTGTCTATGACATGCCTGTAGGAGCTCATGTGGTGATCAACGAGGATAGGGAAGTGAAGCCTGGTACAATCATTGCCAAGATTCCGCGAGCCGTCGGTAAATCCGGTGACATTACCGGTGGTTTGCCACGGATCACGGAACTCTTTGAGGCACGTAACCCATCTGACCCGGCGGTCGTTTCTGAGATTGACGGTGTGGTATCCTTCGGTAAGAAGATCAAACGTGGTAACCGTGAAGTGATCATTACTTCCAAGACCGGTGATGAAAAACGCTACCTGGTGCCATTGACCAAACAAATCCTGGCGCAGGAAAACGACTTTGTGAAAGCTGGAACACCCCTTTCCGACGGACCCATCACACCTGCTGACATCCTGGCCATTAAGGGCCCCACTGCCGTTCAGGAGTACATTGTGAACGAGGTGCAGGAGGTATATCGCCTGCAGGGTGTAAAAATTAATGACAAGCACTTTGAGATCATCGTACGCCAGATGATGCGTAAGGTGGTGATTGAAGATCCGGGCGACACGCGCTTCCTGGAAAATGAGATCGTCAACAAGGTCGAGTTCATGGAAGAGAACGACAGCCTATTTGGTCAGAAAGTGGTTGAAGAGCCTGGCGATTCGTCACTTAAGCCCGGCCAGATCATTACGGCCCGCAAGTTGCGCGACGAAAACTCCATGCTGCGTCGCAAGGACAAAAACCTGGTAGTCGCCAGGGATGCACGGGGTGCCACGGCACGTCAGCAACTCCAGGGGATTACCAAGGCTTCCCTGCAGACCAAGAGCTTCATCTCGGCTGCTTCATTCCAGGAAACCACCAAGGTGCTGACCGATGCAGCAGTCAATGCGAAGACAGACAGGCTGAACGGCCTGAAGGAAAACGTGATCGTAGGTCACCAAATCCCGGCCGGAACTGGTCTGCGCGAGTACGACAAGATCATCGTCGGCTCCAGGGAAGAATACGAATTGCTGATGGCATCCAAGGAGGAAGCCTCAAAAACAGTCCAAAAAACCGAAGAATAGGTCGGACTGACAGATTAAGGAAACTGATCGGGGCATGATGCAAGGGCGTCATGCCCCGTATGTCACTAAAGCATATATTTTACTAAACAAAAGGAAGGAATTTTATGTCTGAACAAAAAAAACCAGATAAGCAGATCAACATTGAACTGGGCGAAGAAGTGTCGGAAGGCACGTATGCCAACCTGGCCATCATCACCCACTCCAACACCGAGTTTGTGGTAGACTTTGCGCGCATGATGCCTGGTGTTCCCAAGGCCAAGGT
>PUPG01000072.1 GCA_003553005.1 Bacteroidales bacterium | reverse complement strand
TTGATGGTAGCTGGATGGGTCATGGGGTTGTAAGTGCCAAGTCTCTCAATAAATTTTCCGTCCCGGGGTGCACGACCATCCGCTACTACCAGATGATAAAAAGGTTGTCCTTTTTTACCTTTTCTCTGTAGTCTGATCCTTGTTGGCATTGTTGTGTGTGTTAAAGTTTAGAAAATGTTGATTTTTAAGAAGGTGCAAATATCGGCTTTTTTTCTGAATTAAAAAAATTTCCGGTTGCGAAATTTGCCCTCCCTGGCGCTGGATTTTTGTATAATTTTAAAAGCAGAAAGAAAGTCCCATGTCAGAAAAACAATTTACTCATTTACACGTACATACCCAATATTCCATTTTGGATGGCGCAGCAGCCATCGGTCCGTTGCTGAAAAAAGCCGCCGATGACGGGATGCAGGCCCTGGCCATCACCGATCACGGCAACATGTATGGCGTCATGGAGTTCACCACCCAGGCCAAAGCCCAGGGCATCAAGCCCATCATCGGTTGCGAAATGTATGTCACCGACGGCAGCCGCCACGAGAAAAAGGGCAAGTCTGACCGCAGTGGCCACCACATGATCCTGCTCGCCAAAAACTTCCAGGGCTATAAAAACCTGTCGAGGCTCTGCTCCATCGGCTACCTGGAAGGGTTTTATTACACGCCACGGATTGACAAGGAAGTGCTCTTTGCCCACAAGGAGGGCCTGATCGGCACCTCTGCCTGCATCGGCGGGGAAATCCCACAAACCATTCTCCATAAGGGAGAAGAGGCTGCCGAACAACTTTTGCTGGAATACCTGGAGGCTTTTGGTAACGACTATTACCTGGAGTTGCAGCGACATGGACTGGAAGAGCAGCAGGTGATCAACGAGGTCCTGATCCGGCTGGCGAAGAAACACCAGGTCAAGCTGATCGCCACCAACGATTGCCATTTCATCAACAGGGACGATGCCAGGGCCCACGATATCCTGGTCTGCCTGCAGACAGGCCGCGACCTGGATGATGAGACGCGCATGAAATACTCCGGGGAGGAATACCTGAAGACGCGTGCGGAAATGGCTGAGCTGTTTTCAGACGTTCCCGAAGCCCTCGAAGGCACGATCGACATCACCAATAAAATTGAGGATTACAAGATCACCCAGGATGTGATGCTGCCCTCTTTTCCCCTGGCTGAAGGATTCGACACGGAAGACCTTTACCTGCGTCACTTGTGTTATGAAGGCGCCAGGAAGCTGTACCCAGAAATAACCGATGAGATCAGGGAGCGCCTGGATTTTGAGTTGAAGGTGATCGGCGACATGGGGTTTGCCGGATACTTTCTGATCGTCCAGGATTTCATCAACAAAGCCAGGGAGATGGACGTGGCTGTCGGGCCGGGCAGGGGAAGTGCAGCAGGGTCGGCAGTCGCTTATTGTACGGGGATCACCGCCATTGACCCCATAAAGTACAATTTGCTTTTCGAGCGTTTCCTGAATCCGGAGCGGGTCTCCATGCCCGATATCGACATCGATTTTGATGATGAGGGCAGGGAGAAAGTCCTCCAGTATGTCATCGAAAAATATGGCCGCGAGAAAGTGGCCCAGATCGTGACTTTTGGTACGATGGCCGCACGCTCATCCATCCGGGATGTGGCCCGTGTACTGAAGCTGCCGCTTGCAGAGGCCGACAGGCTGGCCAAGCTTGTTCCGGACCGGCCGGGTACCAGTCTCAAAAACGCCTACAAGGAAGTGCCTGAATTGTCCAAGGCACTGAAGGATGCGCCACCCCTGGTGCAGGAAACCCTGAAATATGCCAGGAGCCTGGAGGGTTCTAACCGGCAGACCGGCGTGCATGCTTGCGGGGTCATCATCGGCCCCACCAACCTGATCGACTGTCTGCCCCTGAGCACCCAGAAAGATACCGACCTGCCTGTGACTCAATACGACGGAGGATTTGTAGAGTCGGTCGGCATGCTGAAAATGGACTTCCTGGGACTCAAGACGCTCTCCATCATGAAAGAGGCTGCCAGGAACATCGAAAAACGCTATGGCTCCAAAATTGACCTGGAGAACATCCCGCTGGATGATGCAAAAACCTACGAACTCTACCAGCGGGGAGACACCATCGGCACTTTTCAGTTTGAGTCGCAGGGCATGCGCGAATATCTCAAGGAGCTGAAGCCATCCAACATCGAAGACCTCATTGCCATGAATGCCCTGTATCGTCCGGGTCCGATGGACTTCATCCCGATGTTCATCAAGCGCAAGCACGGTCAGCAAAAGGTGGAATACCCCCATCCGTGGCTGGAAGACATCCTGAAGCCCACCTTTGGTATCATGGTCTACCAGGAGCAGATCATGCAGGCCGCGCAGATCATGGCAGGGTTTACGCTGGCCAATGCGGATATTCTCCGCCGCGCCATGGGGAAAAAGAAGGTCGAGGAAATGGAGCGCCAGAAAGTGTTTTTCATCGAAGGCGCCACCAAAAAAGGTGTGGATAAAGCCCATGCGGAAAAGATCTTCGACGTGATGGCCCGATTTGCGGAATATGGGTTCAATCGCTCGCATTCAGCAGCCTACTCGGTCGTGGCCTACCGCACCGGCTATCTCAAAGCGAACTATACTGCCGAATATATGGCCGCAGTGCTGACCAACAACTTCAGCGACATCAAGAAGATCACCTTCATCATGGAGGAGTGTCAGCGCCAGAAAATTCCGGTGCTCGGCCCCGACATCAACGAGAGTACTTTCAATTTCGTGGTCAACGACAAGGGCGAGATCCGCTTTGGCCTGGGCGCAATCAAAGGCGTGGGAGAGGGGGCCGTGGAAAACATCGTGTCAGAAAGAGAGACCAACGGCCCATACAAGCACATTTTCGATTTTGCCAAAAGGGTCAACCTCAGGAACGTGAACAAGCGGGTCTTTGAATCCCTCGCACGGGCAGGGGCCTTCGACCGCTTTGAAGGAGTGCATCGCGCGCAGTTTTTCTATTCTGAAGACAACGGGGCCAGCATCTTCCTGGACAAGATCATCCGGCATACCCACAACATTCAGCAAAGGGAAAACACCTCGCAGATGAATCTTTTTGAGGAGACCAGCGAAGTGTATTTTCCCGATCCGGAGCTGCCTAGCTGCGAGCCCTGGAGCAAGCTGGAAATGCTGAACCAGGAGAAGGAGGTCACCGGCATGTATATCTCCGGACATCCTCTCGACAATTTCAGGATCCACATCGAGAGCTTTTGCAGCCACGAGGTGGGCGACTTAAAAAATCTGCATGCGCTCAAGAACAAGGAGATCACTTTTGCGGGGATCATCACGGCTGCCGCACATAAATATACCAAGAACGGAAATCCATACGGCACCCTGCAAATCGAAGATTATTCCGACTCGCACCAGATCTTCCTCTTTGCCGAAGATTACCTCAAGGTGAAACACTTCCTGGAACCCCAAAGCACGGTGTTCGTGAAAGCACGGATTCAGCCCAACCGCAGAAATCCCGGTCAGCTGGACATCAAGGTGAAAAGCATGAGCTTGCTCAGCGAATTGGTGGAGCAGGACCAGTCGGATCTCCTCCTGCACCTGCCGGTTGCCGATATCGACCAGCCCCTGGTGGACCGGATGAAGCGCACAGCAGCAAAGCACAAGGGAAAATCGCGGCTGAAGATCTACCTGATCGACCCGGTAGATCATAACTCCCTGGAGATGTTGTCGCGGACCGTGAAAGTGGATCCCGTAGGCTTCCTGCAGGAGTTCTTAAAACATTATGAGGTAAAATTCCGTTTAAACTAAGCCGGGCCGCAGTATCCATATGTTATATTTTGCAAAATGCCCCGGCATTTTCGAAAATTGCGACGGCAATTTATATCTTTGTGTTGAATCTCATTAAAAATCTAGAAGTATGGCACTTGAAATCACTGACTCCAACTTTGAAGAGCACGTATTGAAGGCTGACAAGCCTGTGGTTTTGGATTTTTGGGCTGAATGGTGCGGCCCTTGCCGGATGGTCGGCCCGATTGTCTCGGAACTGGCTGAAGAGTACAAGGACAAGGTAGTCGTTGGAAAGGTGGATGTGG
>PUPG01000092.1 GCA_003553005.1 Bacteroidales bacterium | reverse complement strand
TCAAACTTTGCCATATATGTTCGGTTTTAAAATATTTTTGGCTTAACCTGTGATTCATTGACCTGCGCCTCATTACAAGGCATCCTATTCTCAGAACAAAAAAAGCAAGAAAAGGTTTGACCTGTGTGCATGATCATGATGCGGACACCTGCGGCTGCCTGCCCAGGTCACGATATGCCTTCACGCAAATGTTCAGGTCGTTTTCCACTTTGTAATCTTTGGCATAGAGGTTATTGAGGTTTTGCAGGGTATCCTGCCATAGCTTTTTCCCCGCAATGGCATCGGCAGGGTGCAGGATGCCTCTCCTGAGTGGCGGCAATTTTCCGGTTTCGGTTACGGGATGATAACCCACCCACGACAATCGCGCAAACACGACACGGAATAGGTTCTGTATGAAACCCCAGCGGTTTTTTTGCAAGATAAGATGTACAGGCAAGGTGATTAGCAGGAGAAAGGCCAGCGAAAGGTCAAAAAGTCTTTTGGTTCTTTTATTGGCTGGCAGATTTATGGCATTAACCGGTATGGTGAACAGGTCACCAAAGGTGTCGATGCTGTTGCTGCCGATGATGTACAGGCTTTCCGGGGGGGCGATCTTAAATTGGACCTGCTTGTGCTTTAACCCCGACATATGGTCAATGATGGCCTGGGAAGGCATGTTGCCGGCGCAAAAGATCACCTCGTTGATGCGATAGATGTCAATCACTTCGTTTACTTGCCTGATCGTCCCCAGGTAACCCTCCTCGTCGGGTTTTTCATCCTGCAGGGAGACCAATCCCAGGAAGGACATGTTGCCACTTTGCCGGAGCATATGCACGATTCGCGAGGCCTCCTGGCCATCGCCGGCGATGAGTACGCGTTTTTTCTCCGCGTGCCCCGGATGCAGGCTTTTGTGTTTGACCAGTGTGTGCATGGTGCGGGTGATGACCATGCTGAACAGGGCCCAGACGCTACCCAGCAGGATCAATGCCCTGGAAAACCGCAGGTGGGTGGGTAGCAGGGCATAAATCACCAGGATGGCAATGGTCCCCCAGCCAACGCCCCGCACGATGCGGTACAATCTTGGCGGAGGATCGTAGCCACCGCTGAAATAGACTGCCGACAACCAGAATAGGATGTAGGCCGGTACGATGTACTGCATGTACATGGGTGGATAATAGGCTGACTCTACGGCGAAAACCTGGTGGCCCCAGGTATGGGTCAGGTAGTAAAAACCACCGTATATCAGTCCGGCATCGATCACAGGCCAGGATATCCGCCTGAAAAACCTCGCCAGGATCGCCAGAAATGCCCGGAAATAGACGGCCATGTTGATCAGCAGAGAGAACATGCGGGCGTTTTTCTGCGAAAAATGCTTCCTGGCAAAGATGATCATAGCGTTATAGAACACCAGGACGTAGTTCACGCTGCTTTTCTTGGTGCTTTCCCCCTTGTAATGGATGATCCTGGTTTCAGGGTAGTAATAATTCCTGTAACCTGCCTTCACCAGGCGGTGAGAGAGGTCTATGTCTTCCCCATACATGAAAAACTCCTCATCCAGCAAGCCTGTCTTGTCCAGGGCCTCCTTCCGCATAAGCATGAAAGCGCCGGAAAGCACATCCACCTGGTGTGTTTCATCGTGATCAAGATAACCAAGATGGTAGCGGCTGAACGTCTTCGATTTAGGGAAAAGCGCAGAAAGTCCGAATATCTTGCAGAAGGCTACCCCCGGGGTGGGCAACCCACGCTTCGACTCTGGCAGGAAACGTCCCTGTCCGTCAAGCATCTTCACGCCCAAGCCCCCGGCATCCGGATGCGCCTCCATGAAAGACACGACCTTGGGTAGCGTGTCATCCTCCACAACGGTATCCGGATTCAGCAAGAGGACATACTTTCCGGCAGCCTTCCTGATGGCCTGGTTGTTGGCCTTGCTGAAGCCCACGTTTTTGTCGTTGGCAATCAGCCGGACCTGTGGAAACTTTTCCCGGACCATGTCCGTGGACCCATCCACCGATTGATTGTCCACCACGAACACCTCCATGTCGAGGCCCTTTCCTGACCGGAAAACCGAATGCAGGCATTGCTCCAGGAAATACCGGACGTTATAGTTTACAATGACGATGGACAATTGCATCTTACAAGGATATGATCAAGGTCTGTTATAAAAAGTTTCCATAAGCCGTACATACTGCTGGCCGGACTACCCATCAACTCAGCTTGTTTCTTGCCAGTGAAAAGGATGGCGCATACACTTTGTATTCATCCGGCCTACATGCGTGTACGTTTTGTGTGCAAATGCATAGAAGGCGTTTATACTTGTGGCGCATAGCTGCGAATGGCGTTTGCAATCTACTGCAATGCGTTTACCCCGTGCTTGCCTTATCATAGGCAGTACGATGCAGGATGGACCTCCCCAGGGTTACCTCGTCGGCATATTCCAGTTCATCCCCAATGGCAATTCCCCGGGCGATCGCAGAGATCCTGATGTCGAACGTCTGCAGCTTTTTGTACAGGTAAAAATTGGTGGTATCGCCCTCCATCGTGGTACTCAAGGCCAGGATCACCTCAGACAATTCCTGGCTGGCAGCGACTCTTTCCACCAGGGCATCGATGGTCAGATCAGCGGGACCGATGCCGTCCATTGGTGAAATGATGCCGCCAAGCACATGGTATAATCCGAAATACTGGCCGGTATTCTCGATGGCAATCACGTCGCGAATGTCTTCCACCACGCATATGGTGCCCGCATCGCGTCGCGGTGAACTGCAAATGTCACAAAGTGGCTGGTCAGAAATATTGTGGCAGGATTTGCAGTAGACCACATTCTCGCGGAGCTGCAGCATGGCTTCCGAAAACCGCCTGACCGACCCGCTGTCTTGCCTGAGCATATGCAGCACCAGCCGCAGGGCGGTTTTCTTTCCGATCCCTGGCAGTTGAGCAAACTCCTCAACTGCTGCCTGCAATAATTTTGATGAAAAATTTTCCACGTATTCTGGGTTTTTCCGCGACAGGCCGGGACGGTTCAGGCCTGCCAGGTCCTGATTTTTCAAAGCCAAAGTTAATAATACTTAAGCGGCTCCATGACAAAATCTTTGGCTATTTTTGTGCCTTGATTCACAAACCGAATGCCCATGACGCCGCATGTCATCCTGATTGCCTTCCTGGTGTATACCGCCTTGTTGTTGACCATCTCCAGGCTCACCCTGCGCCGGAAAGTCAATAACGAAACGTACTTTCTCGGAAACCGCAACTCACCCTGGTATGTGGTCGCCTATGGCATGATCGGGGCTACCTTGTCAGGGGTAACCTTCATGTCCGTGCCCGGACTCGTGTACAGCGAACAGTTCTCATACATGGTGTTGGTTTTTGGCTATATTGGCGGCTATGCGGTGATCGCCGGCATTCTCCTTCCCCTGTATTACAAGCTTCGTCTAACCTCGATATACAGCTACCTGGAGCAGCGCTTTGGCTCCTCTTCTTATAAAACCGGTTCATTTTACTTCATCGTCAGCCGCCTCATTGGCAGCTCTTTCCGAATGTTCCTCGTGGTCATCGTGCTTCAGCGCTTTGTGTTTGATGGCTGGGGAATCCCTTTGAGCGCCACCGTGTCGCTATTTATGCTGCTGATCCTGCTTTATACCTTCAGAGGCGGCATACGAACCATTGTTTGGACAGATACCTTACAAACGACTTTCATGGTGGGTGCCGTGATTTTGAGTGTGGTACTCATTTCGCGGCAGCTGGGCGCCGGGGTGGGAGAACTCATTGGAGAAGCCAGCAGCAGGGGCTATACCGATATGTTTGTGTGGGACCTGAATGATCCGCGCTTTTTTCTCAAGCAGTTTTTTGCAGGGATGTTCATCACCATCGTGATGACGGGGCTCGACCAGGACATGATGCAGAAAAACCTGAGCTGCCGCAACCTGCGTGATGCCCAGAAAAACGTGCTGAGCTTCGGAGCCATCCTGATCCCGATCAACTTGTTGTTTTTGTTCCTGGGCGCTGTGCTTTGGATCTATGCCACAGAGGCTGGCATTGTGCTTGGACCCGGCCAAACCTCCGATGAGCTGTTCCC
>PUPG01000091.1 GCA_003553005.1 Bacteroidales bacterium | reverse complement strand
ACCCGATGGGCATCAGGTTTCGCGACTACCTGCTGAAAAAGTGCCGCGAAGGGGTCAAAATCAAGCTGCTGATCGACTCGTGGGGCGCCTCTTCAAGCTATGCGTTTTTCCAGGACCTCGTAGATGAAGGGGCCGAGCTGAAGTTTTTCAAAAAGATTCGTTTCAACCTCGATACCTTCACCAAGAATCACCGGCGCGATCATCGCAAGATCCTGGTGATCGACGATCAGATCACCTGGATCGGCTCGGCAAACATTTCTGGCTATTCCCTCAACTGGCGCGAGTCGATGTTCCGGATCAAAGGCGGCATCGCCAAAAAGTTCAAGCGCGTCATCGAAGGGAACTTCAAGATCTACAACAAATATTTCTACGATAAGCTGTCCTATACCCGGACCATTCATTATGATGGGATGGAGATCATTCGCGACGTGCCGTCGATGGCGTTTCAGCCGGTGAAAAAGAAGTACCTGGAGCTGATCAATGCCGCCCAGCGGGAAATCGTGATCGAAACGCCCTATTTCCTGCCGGGGAGCAATCTGCGCAAAGCCCTGATGGAGGCAGCCGACCGCGGTGTGAAGGTGCACGTCCACATCCCCAAGAAATCGGACGTGGGCATTATGGACATATTGTCTTCCAAATATTTCGGAGAACTGGCCGAGCACGGGGTAAACATCTACTTCTTCCTGCCGCAGAACCTGCACGCCAAGATGTTCCTGGCCGACAGAAAGCATTTTGTCGTGGGCTCTCCCAACTTTGATTACCGCAGCCTGCGATATATGCACGAAATCTGCCTGTCGGGCTACCACAAAAGCCTCGTGCGACAGATGATCAACCACTTCAACGAAACACGCAAGGAGTCTGAAGCGTTTCACTATGAAAGCTGGAAGCACCGGCCAATCATCCAGAAATTTTTTGAATGGGTGCTCGTGCCGTTCAGACACCTTTTTTAATGTGCTAATTTGACAATGTGCCAATGTGCTAATGGAGGGGTCCGTTGGCACATTGGCACATTGTCAAATTAGCACATTAACACATTAGCACATTAGGATACCTTAATCTGCTTACTCAACCTAGCCTTGTCCATCTTGGGCACAGTGATGTGCAGAATGCCGTTGTCGTACTTCGCCTTGATGTTTTCCACGTCGGCGGTTTTTGGGATGGAAAAGGAGCGGGTGAATGCATCCATCTCAAACTCCCGGCGCAAATATTCTCCCCCGGGCTTCTCTTCCTCTTGTTTCTCGAAAGTGACCGTCAGGATGTTTTCTTCCATCTCCATCTTAAAGTCCTCTTTCTTCATTCCTGGCACGGCCAGCTGAATTTCAAAAGCCTGCTCGTTTTCCAGGATGTTGGTGGCAGGGACGCAACCGCAGTTTCTCTCAAAACCGGTGTCAAAATCCCTTTCAAACCTGTTGTCCATCATGGGACGCTTATGCCATCTGATGATTGTCATTTTTCTTTCCTTTTTGGTGATACAATGTATTTGTTGTCTACCGTGGCACAAAAGCCGTTCCGTGGCGACTCCGGACAAAAAACCAGCCAATTTGGCCTGAAAACACCAGGAAAACGGTGTGGTTTGCGTAAAAACCAGCCAAAATGGCGCATTTTTCGCGGGTTTGTTTTTTTTCCTTATGTTTGGCGCAAATTTCAAAAAAGCGAGTATTAACCCCATAAAATCTCATCTACCATGGAAGAAAATCAATATCTGTTAAACCCCAACCCACTGGTTCGTTTTTTACATAAATCGCCGGCCGATTTCACCAAAGAGGACATCATCCGCTTTGTGCAGGAAAACGAGGTCGAGGTACTCAACTTTCGCTACGTGGGCGGCGATGGTCGCCTCAAGGCCCTGAACTTCGTGATTCAGAGCAGGGAGCACCTGGACACCATCCTGTCTACCGGGGAGCGCGTCGATGGCAGCAGCCTCTTTACCTTCCTGGAGGCCGGCTCATCCGACCTCTATGTGGTCCCCCGCTTTCGTACCGCGTTTATGAACCCGTTTACCGAGATCCCGACGCTGGACATCCTTTGCTCCTATTACGACAAGGATGGCAAGCCCCTGGAGAGCGCGCCGGAAAACATCATGCGCAAGGCTCACAAGGAACTCCTGGAAAAAACCGGTTACGGGATGGAGGTGATGGGCGAGATCGAATATTATGTGATCAGCGAGAAAGACCCCCTCTACCGGGCGAATGACCAGCGCGCTTACCACGAATCGGAACCCTTCGTCAAATGGGAGCAGCTTCGGATGGATGCGATGATGGCGATGGCCCAGACCGGGGCGCAGATCAAATATTCCCACTCAGAGGTGGGCAACTTTTCTGATGATGAGTTTGATTACGAACAGAACGAGATCGAGTTTCTGCCCACGGACGTGGAGTCGGCTGCCGACCAGCTGATCATTGCCAAGTGGATCCTGCGCCAGGTGGCTTACCAGTACGGCGTGACGATGAGCCTCGCACCCAAGATTACGGCTGGCAAGGCCGGAAGCGGGATGCACATCCATATGCGCATCATGAAGGACGGCGAAAACGTGACCCTCGAAAACAATCGCATCAGCGACCCGGCCCGCAAGGCCATCGCCGGAATCCTCGACCTCGCGCCCTCATTGTCGGCATTCGGCGATACCATTCCGACCAGCTATTTTCGCCTCGTACCCCACCAGGAAGCGCCGACCAACGTATGCTGGGGCGAACGCAACCGCTCCACCCTGGTGCGCGTGCCGCTCGGCTGGGTTGGATCGGGCGATATGGTCGCCAGGGAGAACCCCAATGAGTGTCCGCAGAACAAAGACCTCCGCGACAAACAAACCTTCGAGTTCCGTTGTCCCGACGGCTCGGCAGACATCTACCTGCTGATCGCCGGCCTCTGCGTGGGTGCGCGTCACGGACTGGAGATGCCCAACGCCCTGGAGCTGGCCGAGAAGACCTACGTGGACGTCAATATCTTTGACGAAAAACACAAGGCCCGCCAGGAAGAACTGGCCCAATTGCCCTATTCCTGCAAGAAGGCCGCATCCTACCTGAGGGAACAGGCCGAGGTGTACAAACAGCATGGCGTCTTCCCAGACACCCTGCTGGATGGCGTGATCAACACGCTGGAAGGTTACAATGATGAGAATCTGCGCGAAAAGCTAAGCGGAAACACTGAAGAGACCATGAAGCTGGTCAGGCGTTTTTTGCATTGCGGATAGCCTCTACCAGGGAGCCGGCCAAGCGGCTGGCTCCTATGCGGAACCACTTTTTGTTCACCCGCTTGGAACCAAGTACCTCGCGGGTCAGCCGATAATACGACATAGCCGTGTCGGGGTCAGCAATGCCCCCGGCCGGCTTAATGCCGGTCATCAGACCGGTTTTTTTATGGTAATCGCGGATCGCCTCCAGCATCACCAGCATGGCTTCCGGGGTGGCGGCCGGCTTGATCTTGCCGGTGGAGGTCTTCAAAAAGTGACATCCCGCCTCCAGGGCGATCTCGCTGGCACGACGGATGTTGGTGGCAGTCTTCAACTCCCCGGTCTCGAGAATGACCTTCAGGTGGGCATTCTTACAAGCCTCCCGGATGGCAGCGATCTCATCAAAGACCTCATTGTATTCACCCTCCAGGAACTTCCCCCGCGAGATGACCATGTCGATCTCCTCCGCCCCCTCGTCCACAGCATACCGCACTTCCGCCATCTTGACGAACAGCGGGGACTGCCCCGAGGGGAATGCACCGGCTACGGAGGCTACGCGGATGTCGGTGCCGGCCAGCTGCTTGCGGGCCTGCGCCACAAATGGTGGATATACGCAAACCGCAGCCACGTTGGGTAAACTATCGGGCAAGGTAGCAAATGAAGCCGCCTGGTTGCACAACTCTTCCACCCGCCTCCGGGTGTCGGTGCCCTCCAGGGTGGTCAGGTCGATCATTCCCAGCAATTCGCGATAAACTTTCCCCAAATCGGAAGCTTCCCGCGCATCCTGCAGGATTTTTTCGGTGCGCTGCCGGATGTCTTCATCGGCGATCTCGGGCGTGTTGGTAAAATCCGTCATAGGTCTTCATTTTTTGGGCAAATGCCTTGGTTTTGGAATCGTAAAGGTAATATATTTTT